>JAFIER010000186.1 GCA_020832465.1 Bernardetiaceae bacterium | reverse complement strand
AAAATGCGAAGACTTAATTTTATTATTGATTATTGACATGAGTAGCCTGAAGTATCAAAAAGTAACAGCGCTTATAGTCTAACCATTTGATCTAATTTTGATCATACTAATAGACATTCTCCATATAGAAATAACATTGCTCAAAGAAATGTTATATCTAAGCAAATTTTTCTATAGCATAGGGTTTGCAAACCACCCTATGCTATAGAAAAATTTTTACTTAGGCTTGATTCTTACGGCTTTTGATAAAGAGTACTAATGCACCTATAGCTAAAGCAAGTAAAATTCCGCCCAAAATAGGACGATAAAAAATCCAAGCTATTGACATAACCGTAAAAGAACCCACAAAGGAAAGCAAAGCAGCAAAAATAGTAACACCGCCATTGACAATGCTACCAATAAATGGTACTACATTTGCCAAAATTACTAATGGTTTGAAAAGCATTGCCAAACCACCAAACATAAGTGCATAACCTACCACACGAAGTATCCAAGTCATCATTGTATTACTCTCTTGTTCTGACTGGAAAAGTGCTTCTGCTGTATGCGTACCTTTACGAACAACTTCTATATTTGTACCCGTAGAGGTTCGGAAGGGTGTAAAGCTGTTGTTGCTTTGTGCGGCAATAATGCTGTAAGTATCCGTTGGCGTGTAGCGAAAACTAATGCGTATGTCGCCTAACTCTGGCGATGCTATATTAGATTTTCCGATATAAATCATATTACCCGAAACCGATTTAGAAAGTCCGTTGGTATTTATATTTTCCAAATTTACAGCCGATTCAATATTCAAATCTTGATAATTTTTCATCTGATTAAGCACACTTGATGAGAGCGTAAAAGCACCAAAAGTAGCTTTTGATACAGATTTTTCATAGGATTCGTAAGGCATAGCTTTAGGATTGCGATACTCATCTGCACGTTTGAAATTATCGGAATTGATAAGGCTACTGCTCCAAGTGAGTGAATAACTGTAGGTTGTTTCTGTAGTTTTGCTACCGCCTAAGTTATCCTTAGATTTAGATTCCTTTTTTTCTTTCCATTGATACATCTCAACGGTTCGTTGCAGGTGTAAGCCATTAGTTTCCACATTAAATTGAGGATCTTTGAGGACATCATCGGTCTCTACGGCAGCACTTAAATGCACAAGTTTGCCTTCCATGCCTTTGTCAATAGGCGTAGGTTGAATGCTTTGCACCAAACCCGCACCTTCGGTAAGTCCTTTTGCCGTCTTGACGGCTCTGCCCTCGTTCCACCAAATGAGAACAACAGCTGCAATCATAAAACCAACGCCAAATAGCGTACCGAATAGCGCACCTCCAAGCCGCGATAAGCAGCCTTGTTCTGTTACTTCTGTGTAGTCTGACATAATAATAAAGTGAATTTGAATAAAACAAATAATTTATTTTTATTTAGTGCAGTACAATACTACTATACATTTCTTTGAAAAATGCTATTTATAAGCTCATTTTTGCATAGCGTGGGCTTTGCAAACCCCACGCTATGCAAAAACGTATAGTAGTATGGTGCAGTACAAAGCTGAAGCCTCGAGCTGCTTGTTGTGCTAAACTTTCGTAACAATTTGATAATCAATTTTTGTAGTTAAAAATAGCACGATAATGCAAAATTTTTAACCCTTAAATCAATTTCCAAATGTACGAAAAAAAATGATTTCTCAGTCTTACTATACAAAAAAAGGTAGTCTTAAAGATGTAATGCTCAAAGTCTTTCAAAACTAACAGTTCTCAAAGAACTGTTAGTTCTAAGCATTACTTGTTATACACTACCCAAAAAAAATCAAAAAATCAAAAATTACCATAAATTTTATACCTTCTCGGGCAATCATTCATGCCTCTTAACTCAAAAAATAAACAATTGTGTCCAGAAATAACATTTTTTTAAGAAATATTATTTCTGAAATCAATAAATCGTAGCTGAGTCTAAGTTTTATACGAACAAAAAAATGCAAAAAAACTATTTGCTCTTTTGAGTTTTGAAAGAAGTTGTTTAGATTTGGGAGGTGAGCCTTACTGAGCAGGCACAATATCTTTGCAAGCTGGACGGCAAAAAACAGTTGTATGTAAATCCTTCATCGCTTGATAATTCGGATTTTGCTTGCGGAGAGTGGGCGAAGAAAGTAACGAAGGATTTTTATCCACTAAAAAAATAAGTACTATGATACCCCCAAAAACAAATAGCGAAATTTTGCTTTATCAGTCAGATGATGGGCAGTTAAAAATACAAGTCCGTTTGGAGAATGAAACCGTTTGGCTCACGCAGGCAGATATGGTGGAGTTGTTTCAAACTACCAAACAAAATATAAGTTTGCATATCAAAAATATATTTGAGGAAGGAGAATTAGACAAAAATTCAGTTGTCAAGGAATACTTGACAACTGCCAGCGATGGCAAAAATTATCGCACAAAGCACTACAATTTAGATGTGATTATATCTGTAGGCTATAGGGGTAAAATCGCTTCGCGGGACGCAATTTCGGATATGGGCAACGGAGCGTTTGCGGGAGTACCTGATAAAAGGCTTCACGATGAACGACGATTTGCTCAAGCAAGGGGGCGGTTATTTTGAGGAGTTGCTCGAGCGTATTCGCGATATTCGCTCGTCGGAGAAAATATTTTATAGAAAAGTGCTTGAAATCTATGCTACAAGTATTGATTATGACCCACGTTCAAGTATTACCCAGACATTTTTTCAGACAGTTCAAAACAAATTGCATTGGGCAGCACACGGACACACAGCAGCAGAAGTAGTTTATCAAAGAGCCAACGCCGCTTTGCCTTTTATGGGGCTAACGGCATTTAAGGGCAAGCAGCCCACTAAGCAAGAAATTGGCGTAGCCAAAAACTATCTTTCAGAGGAAGAGTTGGCAGTACTCAATCGTTTGGTTTCGGCTTATTTGGATATAGCAGAAATCAATGCCATGCAAGGTAAGCCCATGTATATGAAAGATTGGATTAGCGTATTAGATGACTTCACGAAAATGAGTCGTCAAGATGTTTTGACTCATGCGGGCAAAATCTCGGCAGAGATAGCGAATAAAAAAGCATGGGCAGAGTACGAATCCTATAAAAACAAAAGTGCCAATGAGCTTTCAGAAGTTGAAAAACAGTTTATTGCAAGCATAGAAGAAGCCAATAAAAAGTTGAAAACATTAAAACCTAAAAATAAAAAGTAAGCTTATGTCTTTTCTACACGAAATATTCAATAGTGCAGGTAGAAATACCTGCTTGCAAAGCGGTTCAAACTAAAATAAAGATTTTTATATTTTAGTTTTGCCATCGGCTGCCCCACCTCCAAGCGACATTTTTTTGTTGCTCAAAATCTCAAAACAACCTACAAACTTTTAAAATTATCACTATTTTTTACAGATTTTTTGAAAACACTTTACAAATCCGCACCCCAAGAAAAAAACTTTTCGAATTTGTAAAGCTGGATTTGTAAAGTGGGGGGGGGAAATATTTTTTAGTTTTGTTTTGCTTTATTGGGGATTATTTTTTAGATTGACTTCTATTCTGAAAAACACTTAAATCATGAAATATCCACGTAAATTGTCCGCTGGTGCTAACAACACAGTCATTGCGATAAGCGAAGCCGAAGTAGGCAAACTTTATACAGGCGATACGCGCTCTGAAATAGGAAGTGAGGCTGAAAAAATGAAATTTGCTAATCGCATCAATAATCTTGTGGTTAAATTTATTCGCTTAGATTATGATGAAAAAATACAAGCAGAAGTTTTAGTAATGGAACGCCTTATGCCTATTGATTTTCGGGCTTATGAGGTAGAAATACGTGCACTTTGGTTTGATGTTTTTGAAGACGAACTCAAGCAATTGCACCGTGCGGGATTTGTGCATCGTGATTTGCAGCGACCTGAATCTATTGGTGGGCTGCCTTTTGACAATATTCTACTCACACAAAAAGGTTTGAGGCTTATAGATGTAGGTATTTCGGCACTAAAACAACAAGTAGGTGATAAAATTTTTGAAAAATATGTAGAAATAGAAAATCAAGAAATGAAAAATTTTAAAGATTATTTTTTAAATCGTTAAAAACACTTTACAAATCCGCCCCCCAAGAAAAAAAAACTTTTCGAATTTGTAAAGGGTGGATTTGTAAAGTTGGGGGGGGGAGCATCAGTTCCTGCTTCTCCCTAAAACAGGCTTGTCAAAGATTCTTATAAAAAAACACTACTTACTTAGGTAGTTTGAAAAAAGGTTTTTAAATTTGTAACACTAAAAACTATAGCTTGATAGTAGTTTAAGGTTATGATTCTAATTTTTTCAAGGTATTTGAGGTAATAGTAAAAAAATGAAGTTATACACAATATTAGAGCAACAACTCAAGAAAGAACCCAACTTCGTAACTGAAAGCGGAGAAATCAAAAAATGGGTAGTTATAAGCCGTGCTCGAGGCTTTGACGAAGAACTCCTCGAGCTCCTACTCAAAGAACCAAGTCTTAAAGACAAGTTTTTCAAAACCGTGGCTGGCGTTTTGTGCTTTAATCAAAGCCTATTTATTGATTTCTTAGAACAAAAAAACTACCTCAATGATAGCTATACACAATTCAAAAACAAAGTAGGACTGACTATCGATGGTAAATATCTCAAGCAACGCAACGAAGTTGCCTTAGTTTGGCCCTTCAAAGACTGCATTCTCGAAGGCGGACAAAGCCGCGAAGAAGACAAAAGAGAAGAAATTTTCTTCAACGAAATTTTGGCACAAGACGAAATTACCCAACTCTTAGAACCAAAAGTGCTGACCAATGCCAAACGAATTGACAAAGACGGAGAAAAAATCTTCGATACATTTAACCGAAACGAAAACGGCACTATTACCGATAACCTCATTATCAAAGGCAATAACCTTTTAGCCTTGAACTCTCTAAAAAGAGAGTTTGCAGGAAAAGTAAAACTCATTTACATAGACCCGCCTTATAATACGGGAAAAGATGGGTTTAAGTACAACGATAGCTTTAATCATTCTACTTGGCT
>JAFIER010000178.1 GCA_020832465.1 Bernardetiaceae bacterium | reverse complement strand
GCGCTCAACACTTGAACCCTCTGAAATATTTAAGGGCTTCGTACTCAAATCCTTTCGGGACTATTCTTATGAAGAGTTTTTGGAATCCGAACACGCCGAAGAAGTCATTATGGCAGTGCTGGCGGATTTTGGTGAAGAGACTCGTGAGGCTGTGGTTCGCAAAATTTTAACACGTTTGTCGCAACTAAAAAGCGATAAAACAGCGTTAAACAAATATGTCAGACAGCTCTTAATTTTAGCTCGTCTGCGAAATCAATTACCAAACATCATTCAAAACGAATTAGGAAATATGGGAACTATTGGATATGACATCGAACAAGATGAGTTGTACTTGAAAGGCGAAATAAGAGGCGAAAAGAAAGCTCAAGTTGCTATTGCCTTAGCTTGTTTAGCTGATGGACTTTCTATCTCAAAAACTGCAAAACTCACAGGCTTGAGCAAAGAACAGGTGCAAAAACTCAAAGACGAGATGGAAAAGGAGTAAGGTGATTTTTTTCTTGTTCTAAATTCCTCGTTAAGGATTATAATGTACTCGTTACCATTTCTGACAACAAAACAGGCAATTCAGTGGCAGCAGTTTACGAAAATAGAATTTTATCAAGTCAAGATTATTTGAGTTATGGTGCTTTGATGACAGGATAAATCAGCACAGGTTTACTTAAAATATCAATAAATTAGGTAATTCTAAGCAATAAATTCTTTACACCTTAGTTTTCACTGCTTTTTAGTACTAACTATGGTGTACAATTTAGTATGCTAAATATATAATGAAAAAACAGCTATATCATTCAATCTCAAATTATATTCATTTACACTAAGTTAAGCACTTAATGTAAAGTATCAAACAATAGATTAAAAATAGCATTAAAAAAAATATTATTTCTATTTTTAAATTTTAATAGTCGTAGGTTTTGCATTATAAGTCCCTTTGTTTATATTTGTAGTTTGCTATTAAAAACTTATTGCGTTCTACTGTAAAATTATTTTATACAATTTTGTTTTGTCTCTCTAAGTAATTAGTGGCGTACAAAATCAAATAATATATCGTTTTACAGGATAAAAATGCCATAATATTTATTGTAAACTTATATATCAAAAAACATGGTCGAAAAAATATATGATTTTCGTTGGGCATTGATAATGGCTGTCCTGACGCTAATTTTTGGTTTTGCCATAGGCGCATTATTTGGTATTGCAGAAGATGCTCTCAAATTAGATTTATCAGTACGTGGCAAGTCTGTGCTTAGCGAAGTCTATAACAATGATTTAGATAAATGCGAAGCTGTTGTCAAAAAATCTTGGACTTACTATAAGCGCGCACATCTGCATGCTAACGGATTAGGTACATCAGCTATTGCATTGATATTCATATTATTATCTGTAAAATCGCCAATATTAATATTTCGTCAAGCTGTAGGTGTGCTACTCGGTGTAGGTTCTTTGGGTTATTCTATATTTTGGTTATGGGCTGGCTACCGTGCGCCCTTACTGGGTAGCACAGGATTAGCCAAAGAAAGTTTGCAGTGGCTCGCTATTCCTTCTGTAGCCTGCTTGCTTATCGGTATTTTGATTACCTTTATCTCGCTATTTCTTGTAAAAAAAGAAAAACGAAGGAGAAAATCAGCATAATTTTCTGTAGCTCTAAACTCAGGTGTACGTCAAGGCTTAGTCAATTATAGAAATAACATTTCTTAAAGAAATGTTATTTCTGGGCTAGTTTAGCAAAGTTGTCGTGCCCCCTAAGCTCCAGCTTCGATGTAAATATAAAAATACTTACTATTTTTTGAATGGGTTAAGATATGAAGCAAATTCTCACTCCTCAGTTTGCGCTGAATAAAGCATTTTTAAAACTCAAACCCCTACGTTTAGAAATTGACCATTTCAAAGCACAGGCGGTACAGTTACTTGATAGAATCAAAGAAAATGAGTCTGAAGAGTTTCATAAAAACCTGCTCGCTGATTTTCTAAAAAAAGCCTATTACGAACCCAAGCATTTTATCAATACCAAAGGGCGCAACGACCTTGTCGTTCATATAGGCGAAGAATCCAGCACTCCTGTAGGTATCCTTATGGAAGTCAAAAAACCTACATCTTCGCAAGAAATGCTCAAGGTAGATGCCATCAATACCAAAGCTTTGCAAGAGCTATTGCTTTACTACCTGCGAGAGCGCATCACGCATAAAAACCTTGCTTTAAAGCAAATTATAGCTACAAATATTTACGAATGGTTTGTTTTTGATGTGCAAATATTCGAGAAGTGCTTTGCGCAAAATAAAGATTTAGTTCAAAAATTTCAGGACTTCGAAGAGGGTAGATTGGCAGGAAAAACTACAGACTTTTTTTATAAAGAAATCGCTACTCCTTATATCGAGGCAGAAGCTGAAAACCTCGAGTTTACGCATTTTGATTTGCGAAATTACGAAGTCATTTTGCGACAAGCTAAGTCGGAAGATGACCGAAAACTTATTGCACTTTTTAAAGTGCTTTCGCCCGAGCACTTGCTCAAATTGCCCTTTGCTAATGACAGCAATACGCTCGATATGCAATTCTATGGCGAACTTCTGCACGTACTCGGACTTACAGAAGTCAGCCGTGGCGGTTTGCAACTCATCGAGCGCAAACCCAAAGCGCAAAGAGACGAGGGTTCGCTCCTCGAGAACACCATTACCCAACTTGAAACCCTTAAAAAGCTCGAAAGAATCCCCGATATCGAGCAGTATGGCGAAACCTATGAAGAGCAAGTTTTTAGCATTGCCCTCGAGCTTGTACTCACTTGGACAAACCGCATTTTATTCCTAAAACTCTTAGAAGCTCAGCTTGTAGCCTATAATCAAGGGGATAAAGATTATGAATTTATGACGTTGCAACATCACCAAAGCTACGACACGCTCAATGCTTTGTTTTTTCAGGTGTTGGCATACTTGCCCGAAGAGCGACATATTTGTTTGAGAGAACGCTATGCCAAAGTGCCCTATCTGAATAGTTCGCTTTTCGAGCCAAGCGAAATCGAACAACAGACCATATTTTTGAGCAACCTTTATAGCGACAAAAAAATGCCGCTTTACGAACGCACTGTGCTCAAAGACCACAGAGGTAGAAAAAAGCAAGGTAGAAAAAATACCTTAGCATATTTTCTCGAGTTTTTAAATGCTTATGATTTTAGTAGCGAAGGTGCACAAGATATTCAAGAAGAAAACAAACGCCTTATCAATGCGGCAGTACTGGGTTTGATTTTTGAGAAAATCAATGGCTACAAAGAGGGGTCATTTTTTACACCCGGTTTTATCACGATGTATATGTGTCGGGAAACGATTCGGCAAGCCGTAGTGCATCGGTTTAACGAAGCCAAAGGTTGGAATTGTACGAATATTTCTGAACTCTACGACAAAATTGAAGACAGAGAAGAAGCCAATCGCATCGTAAATAGCGTCCGCATCTGTGACCCTTCGGTAGGCTCGGGGCACTTTCTTGTCTCGGCACTCAATGAAATGATTGCCATCAAAAACGACCTTAAAATATTGCAAGACCGAAATGGTTGGCGACTCAAAGAATACAAGGTAATCGTAGCGAATGACGAACTGGTTATTACAGATGAAAACGAAGAAGTTTTTGAGTACAATCCCAAAACCGAAGAGTGTCAGCGTGTGCAGGAAGCAATTTTTCATGAAAAACAAACCCTTATCGAAAACTGCCTTTTCGGTGTGGACATCAACCCCAATTCGGTAAAAATATGCCGACTACGCCTTTGGATAGAACTCCTCAAACACGCTTATTACAAAACCGATATAACCCACGGTTTAAACCGTGGACTAGAAACCCTACCCAATTTAGACATCAATATCAAATGTGGCAACTCGCTGATAAGTCGTTTTGATATAAATGCGGATTTAGGACAAGCCTTGAAGCAAAGTCGTTGGAATATAGAAAGTTATCGCCACGCCGTCGCTACCTATCGCAATGCGACCAACTCCGATGAAAAGCGAGAGATGCGCAGGCTTATCGCCGATATTAAATCAGATTTTAGTACTGAAATCACAAAAAGCGACCCGCAAGTGCGCAAACTCAACAAACTCATCGGTGAGCTAAACACACTTTTACAGCAAACTACTGCCTTTGGTAAAACCGAAGCCGAAACGCAAGCCTTTACAAAAAAACGTCAAAAAATCGAGCGCGAAATCGAAGAAGTACAAAACCATCTCGATGACCTAAAAACCAATCGCATTTATAGAAATGCCTTTGAATGGCGATTCGAGTTCCCCGAAGTACTGAATGAAGAAGGTGATTTTACAGGTTTTGATGCTATTGTGGGCAATCCGCCGTATATTAAAGAGTATGAAGGAAAACAACTTTTCGACGGCTTACGCCAAAACGAAATCTATCAAGGAAAGATAGATATGTGGTATTTATTTTGCCCTCGTGCCTTAGATTTACTCAAAAAAGAGGGCATTTTGAGCTTTATTGCGACCAATAACTGGGTTACAAATGCGGG
>JAFIER010000174.1 GCA_020832465.1 Bernardetiaceae bacterium | reverse complement strand
TTTCCTTGTAGAGTGGCTCGGCTTGGGCGTAGTTGCCCATATTCCTATACAAAATCGCTAAGTTGTTAAGTGAATTTGCATAGTCGGGGTGCTTTTCGCCTAAGGCTTCTTTTCGGATTTGCATACTTTCTTTGTAGAGTGCCTCGGCTTGGGTGTAGTTACCCATATTCCAATACAAAATCGCTAAGTTGTTGAGCGAACTTGCATAGTCGGGGTGCTTTTCACCCAAGGCTTCTTTGTAGATTTTCAGGCTTTCTTTGTAGAGAGGCTCGGCTTGGGCGTAGTTGCCCATTTTTTCATACAAAAGCCCTAAGTTGTTGAGCGAATTAGCATAGTCGGGGTGCGTTTCTCCTAAGATTTCCTTGCGCAAGGTGAGGGCTTGTTGGAAGTAGTTTTCT
Source organism: Bernardetiaceae bacterium (assembly GCA_020832465.1). Lineage (GTDB taxonomy): Bacteria > Bacteroidota > Bacteroidia > Cytophagales > Bernardetiaceae > JAFIER01. The sequence goes on along the minus strand of JAFIER010000174.1, from coordinate 4,792 downwards.
GATTTTTCTAAATCGTGGTCTAAGTAAAATGTGCCTGCATTGTGTAAAGCGGTAGCATAGACAGCTGTTTTCTCTCCAAAAGCCTTGCATAATTCCACATTTTCCAACAAGAAAGCCTCCGTGCTGTCTTTTTCTGCTACAAACGCCATACTCCCCCCCAAGCCATTGCGGGTTTGCAGATACGGCTCTGAGTTTTTGCCAAACTCCGCTTCGGCTAAGGGCAGGGCTTGCTTGTAAATGGGTATGGAAGTGGCGAACTCCCATGCTTGCATGAGGGAGTCGGCTTGTTGATACATCTGCTCCCACGTCTGGGCTTGCGCTGAGAAAATAAGCGCGAATAGAAAAGTGAAAATGAGTGTTAATTTTTGCATTTTTTGAAAATTTTAAAATTGAATGAATATAAAAAAACGGTAACGCTATAGAAAAAACCTGTAGTCCGAATCTCCAGATTCGGAAGTAACATAGAACGAAGCTGGAGCTTCGTTACTACAGGTTTTTTCCGTAGCGAAGAGTTTGCAAACCCTTCGCTATGGAAAAATATAGGATTTGGGAACTCTTCCCTACGGAAAATGTAGGGCTACTCCCCTATCATCACAAAAGCACCCCAAAAATACGGCTCGGGAAACTTCGCTTTGAGCGAAAGCTGGGCAGCTTTAAAAGCCTCTCTTTTGCTTTTTCCTGAGAGTAAATTTTTGTAAAATTCAGACATCAGCATTTGCGTGGCTTCGTCGGAGACTTTCCACAAGGACATCAAAACTGTCTTTGCACCTGCCTGCTGAAAAGCACGCTGCAAACCAAAAACGCCTTCGCCATTTTGAATATCGCCCAATCCCGTTTCGCAAGCGGAAAGCACGACGAGTTCGGTATTTTCGAGGCTCAAATTCATGGCCTCTTCGGCAGTGAGTACGCCGTCTTCGCCTTCGGGGTTAGGGGTTTCGCAGCCTGCGAGCAGTAAGCCCGAACGCATGAATGGATTTTCTAAGAGCGTACGATTGACAGCATCTTGCATGTTCGCGACTTCCGACTGTTTTATTTTCGGTACGAAAAAGCCGTGCGTAGCGACGTGCAAAATCGTAGGACTCTTGATATTTTTGAAAATCTGCTCATTAGCATCAGCCTCAAGTAGAACTTGTGTCTTGATATTTTTTTGATTGAAATAGCCTTTGATAGCCTCGATTTCGGTCTTAGTGCCGGGCAAAAGAGCTACCGCACCACGCTGCCCTACGATGCGTTGCAAAGATGAAAATCCTCTGTCCTCACCTTCGGATTCCGTGCCTTCACCCTCGAGGTTATAGCTTGGATAGCCAAATAGATAAGTGCGATAATTCTCAAAATTTTGACTTAAATCCGTTTCATTATTTCCCAACTCTATCAAATCACGGCTTGTGCCAATGAGCTGAATATTTTGGGATTCTAACAAATACTCTCCTGTTTCGGGATTGCGGAGCGAATTGAGACTTATTTGATGATACACGCCGTCGGGTGAGAAATAGATTTTGTCGAAGCCTTTTTTGCGTAGCTCCTCGAGTTTGTTTTGAATCGGCTTCCAGTATTGATTGTAAGAGTTTTGGTCTTCAATTTTGAATTCAATGGCTCGTTTGTAATAGTTGAGGTATTTTGTCTCGAGTTCACTACCATTTTCTAACACGAGCATTTCGGGTTGCTTTTTGGTTTTATCAGTTACGAAAAGGGCAACATAGACGGTATCTTTTATATTTTTACCCAAAGTATCATAACCAGTTGTTCTAAGTGTGCGGATAATTTCAACCACAGCTTCCTTTTTGCCGAGTTTTTCTCTGACCTGTTGCCATTTGTAGTTTTGGACAGTTGTATTTTCGGCAAAAAGCGTGGAGCGTTTGGAGAGGGTTTTTTCTAATTCGTTGATGTCTGATGCCATTTGAGTGAGATTGACACCGCTTTTCTCTTGCTCATCTTTGGATTTTTGAAGCAGCTTGTTATAGGTGTCTTTTTTTGATTTCCAATTTTGAAAATTGAAAATCAAAACACTATCGCCACTATTTAGAATTTGCCTGCGCATTTTTTGGGTAGAAGCAAAAACGAGGCTTTTGGTGAAGAGGTTTTGATTGTAGAGTTCGGCGGTGATTTTAGGGTTTTCTGGGTGATAAGCAAGGGCAAAATCTTGAAAATCGCTAAAAAAATATTCTATACTTTTCAAATAAGCGATACGTTCTTTTTCGGACAATGTGGGTAGTAAGTTGCTTATTTGCACTGTTTTATTTCCGATAGCTTCCCTATAAAGAGGTTCGGCTTGGGCATAAAAACCTTGATTTTTATATAGTAATGCCAAATTGTTAGAAGAGGAGGCATACTGGGGGTGTTGTTCACCTAATACCTTTTTGAGCGTTTTTTTAGCTTCCATAAAAAGCGATTCGGCTTGAGCATATAGACCTTGTTGTTGATATAAAACTCCTAAATTATTACAAGAAATAGTATAATAAAGGTGCTGTTTACCCAACACTTTTTCATAAATATCTTTGGCTTCTTTATAAAGTGGTTCTGCTTTCGCATATAAACCTTGATTATTATATAGAAGTGCCAAATTATTACAAGAGGCGGCATACTCTGGGTGTTGCTTGCCTAATATTTTTTCATAAATTTCTTTGGCTTCTTTATAAAGTGGTTCTGCTTTTGCATATAAACCTTGATTATTATATAGGAGTGCCAAATTATCACAAAAATTAGCATAATAGAAGTGTTGCTTTCCGAATGTTTTTTCATAAATATCTTTGGCTTCTATGTACAGCAGTTCGGCTTTATCATACAAACCTTGACTTTTGTATAAATATCCCAAGTTATTACAAGAGGTCGCATATTCAGGGTGTTGCTTTCCGAATACTTTCTCATCGATTTCTTTGGCTTCTACAAGAAGTGGTTCGGCTTTTTCGTACAAGCCTTGACTTTTATATAATAGTCCTAAGTTACTACAAGTATTAGCATACTCACGGTGCTCCCTTCCGAATACTTTTTCATAAATTTCTTTAGCTTCTGTATAAAGTGGCTTTGCTTTGTCATACAAGCCTTGAGTTTTATATAATAGCCCTAAGTTGCTACAAGCAGTAGCATAATCATGGTGTTCTTTCCCTAATACCTTTTTTCTAATTTCAACAGTTTGTTTAGCATAATCAATAGCTTGATCGTACCTGCCCTGGTAATAGGCAGAAGTAAGTAATTGGTCTAACATATTCGCATAAAGTGTATCCTGCTTACCAACTTCCTGCTCTATCAGCACTAAGGCTTCATTAAAAACAGAATCTGCTTCTGCGAACTTTTGCGTTTTTACAAAAGCGTTGCCTATACTATCGAGCTCCTGCCATGTGCTTTGGGCTTGCGCTGCGAAAATAAGCGCGAATAGAAAAATGAAAATGAGTGTTAATTTTTGCATAATTTTATCAAGTTATGGGTTTAAGTTTATATTAGGTTTTATACGTAAGTTTAAATCAAAAAGTTAAAAAAAAAGCCATAGCAAATGTTTTTGCTATGGCTTTTTACTTATTCTAAGGGTACAATTCAAAACTATGCGGTTTGTGTTTGGTGAGGACAGCAAACACGGCGTATCGACTTTAGAACTAACATTTCTGACAGAAATGTTAGTTCTAAATTTATGCCTGCGTAAATATGAATTGCACCCTATTCTAATGGCTTTATTTTATGCATTTTCATCAAGACATAAAAATAAGCTGCCTGATCTCTTCGACCATTTGGCTCGAGCCCACGATATAAGGTATGCGTTGGTGTAATTTTTCGGGTATAATATCTAATACCGCTTGCTTATCGCTAATAGCCGCTGCTTCTGCCTGCTCGGCAATAAATGCTAAGGGAGCGCATTCATAAAGTAGGCGTAATTTGCCTTGTGGTGCACTCTCTGTTTGTGGATACAAAAACACACCACCTTTGATTAAATTACGGTGAAAATCAGCTACCAGTGAACCGATATAGCGGGCTTTATAATTTTTTGCTTTACAAGACTTGAGGTAGGCTTGCATTGAGTTGGGAAAAGTAAGCATTCCTCCTTCATTGCAAGAATAAGTTTTTCCTTCAGCAGGTGCGACGAGGGCTTTGCCATCGCCGATGAAAGTTTGTGTTTCGGGATTGAGCGTAAAGCTAAAAGTACCACTACCAAAACTTACAACCATAACCGTAGCTGTACCGTATAATACATAGCCCGCTACTTTCAAGTTTTTTCCAGCTTGTAGTATATCTGCTTCTGTAGGGGTTTCAACTGCATTGGTTTGACGTTGATATATGCCAAAAATAGTTCCTACAGATACGTTTACATCAATATTGGACGAGCCGTCGAGTGGGTCCATCGCTAAAGCGTAAGGCGCAGAGGGTGTGGGTGTATGCAAAATATCTTCATTTTCTTCGGAGGCTATGAGGCATATTTTTCCACAGGCTTCGAGTTTTTGGATAAAAAGTTCATTGGCAATAATATCGAGTTTTTGCTGTGTTTCGCCTTGTACGTTTTCAGAATTGGCTGCACCATAAATATCCGTAAGGCTACCTTGTTGCAATTTGTGGCTTACGGTAATAGCGGCTTCTGTAATGGCATGTATAATAGGGGCAAAGGCTTCCTGCGTGCTTTTGGCTTGTGCATCTAAAAATTCGGTTACGGACTGCATAGATTATGAGTTTTGAAAATTTTGAAAGGAATGATAAAAATGAGGCTGTTTAAAACTGTTTCTTAAAAACGCAATAAAATTAGCTTTTGAAATAGCTATAGACGTATATTTACTTATTTGTAAGATATTTTTCACCCCCCCCCCCCCACCGC
>JAFIER010000117.1 GCA_020832465.1 Bernardetiaceae bacterium | reverse complement strand
GTTTTGGCTTGTAAAAGCTATGATCAAATAGTGTCCATATAAAATAGCTAGTTATATAGTGAACGATTTGTTTGTTTTAGCTTGTTTTCGTACCATTAGTTTTATTTTTATCTACCTACAAGCGACTGTTTTTTTATGCAACGATTATTAAGTCTTTTATTTATATCTATCATATTCTTAATTGTGTTGCCCTGTGCTAAGGCATCAGTTTTTAGCGCACTTTCGGAGTGTTATAATAGCCCTAAAGATTCTATTGGTTTGGAGCGTTATAACAACCGTCTTTATATTCGGCATAGGGTAGAGATTGGTGAGGATATTGCTGAAATTGCCCGTATTTATCGGGTCAATGTACGTGAGCTTATTCGCATTAACCCTGTGGCTTCGCAACCTTTAAAAATAGGTCAGATTATCCGTATTCCCTATTCTGAAAAGCGCAGTGCTTGGGACTATTTACGGGGTTACAAAGTACAGAAAGGCGATACAATGAACGGCATTGCGAGGCGCTTTGGTACTACTGTAGCTCAAATTCGCTCGCTTAATGCTATTTCTGATGACAAAATTCGTATAGGACAAGAGCTTGTCATCGAGACCCAAAATCCAAGTCACCCCGAGCTATATACACTTCCACCGATTGCCATTATGCCTGCTACAAGTGCTGAGGAGCCAGATATTGAGCCTTATTTGTATCACGAAGTAAAAGCTGGGGAAACACTCTATAAATTAGCAGAGCGTTATAATGTTGATGTCAAAACACTCAATAAATGGAATCGCTTAGATTTGAATAACGAGATAAAAATAGGGCAAAAACTAATTGTAGGATTAGCTAATGAAGCCTTTTTTGCCAATACCTTTTACGAAGCGCCCCAGCCTACGGATAAGCAAATGATTCGCGAAAGTGGGGTCGGTGCGAGAATGCCCACAAGGCACAAAAAATACTGGGGCTTACATCAAAGTGCACCTATAGATTCTTTTGTTTATGTTACAAACGAGAGTAATGGAAAAACGCTCAAAGTGCGCATTATAGGCAACCTTACGAATACTGATATGCACAAAAATTTGATTATCAAACTCTCCGATACTGCTTGTGATTATTTGGGTTTTCTCAATGAAAGATTTCCCGTAGTTTTAAGCCGTGAAGTAAACTGATTTTCAGAAATTCTACAAATTATTTGTTCGACATGCTGTAAATATACTAAAAATTTTGCATCTTTGCAGGCATGTGTTTGCAAGAGTGTACGCCAAGTTCATAAATATATGAGTAAAACGCTATTGCTTTTGAGCAATATTGTTTATGTAACTCATTGATAATCAATAACTAATATGTGGTTTTTCAAAAACCTATTAGCCCTAAAACTGCGTAGCTCTGGTCAATAAATTAAAAACGAAATTCATACAAAAATAGTCAAGCCTCATGTTTGAAAATCTTACCGCACGATTAGACAAAGCCGTAAAAAATCTCAAAGGACAGGGACGTATTACAGAAGTAAACGTAGCCACAACGATTAAAGAAATCAGAAGGGCTTTGGTCGATGCTGACGTAAACTACAAAATTGCCAAAGAAATCACCGACGAAATCAAAGACGAGACTTTCGGACGTGAGATTCTTATCTCGGTAAAGCCAGGGCAACTTTTTACTAAAATTGTGTATGAAAAGCTCACTGAGCTTATGGGAAGCACTCGAAGTGAAATGAACTTAGAGGGTAACCCCGCTATCATCATGATTGCAGGCTTAAATGGTGCGGGTAAAACAACCCTGAGTGCCAAATTAGCAAACTACCTTAAAAATCAAGGAAAAAGCGTAATGCTCGCCGCCTGCGACGTGTATAGACCCGCAGCCGTGGATCAGTTGCGTACACTTGCAGAGCAAATCGGCGTTGAAGTTTATTCTGAAACAGATAATAAAGACCCCGTAGCAATTGCGCAAAATGCTGTAAAGCACGCTAAAGCACAAGGCAATAAAGTACTTATTGTAGATACGGCTGGTCGTTTGGCTATTGATGAGGAACTGATGAACGAAATTTCAGACCTCAAAAAAGCCCTAAACCCTGCCGAAACCCTATTCGTAGTTGATGCTATGACGGGGCAGGACGCTGTCGTTACAGCACAAATATTTAACCAACGCATTGATTATGATGGCGTTGTCTTGACTAAGCTAGATGGCGATTCGCGCGGTGGTGCTGCCCTATCTATTCGTAGGGTGGTGGATAAGCCTATCAAATTTATCGGTACGAGTGAAAAAATAGATGGTATTGATGCCTTCTATCCCGACCGTATGGCACAGCGTATCCTTGGTAAAGGTGATGTTATTTCACTTGTAGAGCGTGCGCAACAAGCCTTTGATGAAGATGAAGCCAAGCGTATCAATAAGCGTATTCGAAAAAATCAATTTGATTTTGATGATTTTCGTTCACAAATCGAGCAGATTAAGCGCATGGGTAATATCAAAGACCTTATTGCCATGTTGCCTGGTATCGGACGCGAACTCAAAAATATGGAAATCGATGACGATGCTTTCAAACCTATTGAAGCCATGATTAGCTCTATGACACCACAAGAGCGAGGAAATCCAGATATTCTAAATGGTAGCCGTCGTAAGCGCATATCTAATGGTAGCGGACGCACGATTCAAGAGGTCAATAATTTGATTAAGCAGTTCAACGAAATGCGTAAAATGATGCGTAAAATGAATAAAAGTGGTGGCTTAGGCAATGCAGTCATGAAGCGTGCACTCAAGCGATAAGCCTACCCTAAAAAGTGGCTAAAAAATCAAATCTATGAGTTTTTCTAATGCTTATAGATTTGATTTTTCATATTGTTGGTTCTTAAAAAGTTAGGCTATGACCATAACATTATCAAAAGATGCCCTTTGGAAGGGAATTATAACCTCCCTTTTTGAGCCTTTTATGCACTATTTTTATGAAGACTTTGCTGCCGATATTGATTTTAGCAGGAAGCCCGAGTTTTTAGATAAAGAGCTCGATGAGATTTATCCTCAATCTGATTCAAAAAAACGCCGTTCGGATAAACTTATTAAGTTTTTTCTACAAAATGGTGATGCCAGATGGGTATTGGTGCACGTAGAAGTACAGGGGTATCGAGATGAGGACTTTCCAGAGCGTATGTTTACGATGTATTATCGCATCAGAGACCGTTTTAGTAAGCCCAATCTTACATCTTTTGTCATTTATACCGACTCCTCTCCGAATTATGCGCCCGATACTTATACCTATAGCTATCAGGATATCCAACTGCGTTATACATACGGTACTTTTAAGGTTTTAGATTATACAGAAAAGGAACTCGATAAACCTAATAATCCGTTTAGCATAGTAATGCTTACCACTTTGAAATCCCTTCAAAAAGAAGGTGAATCAAATTATGCTTGGCGTATTGAGTTAGTGCGTCGTTTGAAAGAGGCAAATTACGACTCGAGCGTGATACGTAACTTGCTATCCTTTATACGATTTTATGTAAAATTCTCGGAACCCTCAGATGAGCAAGAATTCGAAAACGAAACATCTACCATTTTAAACCTAAGAAAAGATATGACACTTGATAGATATATCGCAGAAGCCTTCAAAGATGATTTTATCGCAGAAGGTATTGAGCAAGGTATTGAAATAGGACGTGCCGAAGAGAAACTTCAAATTGAAAAAGAGAAAATTCAAAAATTGCGCACTACTATTCGCAACATATTGGAGGTCAGCTCTTTTAGTAATGAGATGATTGCTGGCATTTTAGAAGTCGAGGTTGAGTTTGTGCAACAAGTACGCAAAGAATGGGAGGAGGAGCAGCGCAATAACGATGACAATAAGGAGTTGTAATGTAAATCTTATCGCTCTACATTGCATACCACTCATAACCACATTTTAAACCCAAGAAAAGATATGACACTTGATCAATATATTGCAGAAGCCTTCAAAGATGATTTCATAGCGCAAGGTGTGGAAATAGGGCGCGCCGAAGAAAAACTTCGAAGTGAGCAACGAATAATTCAAATTGAACAAGAGAAAATTCAGGCTGAACAAGAAAAAAGCCAAATTGAACAAGAGAAAATTCAGGCTGAACAAGAGAAAGTTCAACAGTTGAATACGGCTATTCGTAATATGTTAAAAATCGGCTCTTTTAGTCTTGAGGTGATTGCTGGTATCTTAGAGGTCGAGATTGAGCGAGTACAACAAGTACACAAAGAATGGCAAAAAGAGCAGCAAAATAGCGATGAAAAAGACAGCAACTCCGACAATAATACTACTGGAGCATAAAATTATGCTATCATACATCTATCATATAATTTACCAATACAAAACTATGCCTTTATCTTCAGCAGACATCAATCTAATTTTTAGAAGAAGTATTCGTGATTATCACAAGACGGATTCTGTAGATGCACCTATTATAAATCCTTATCCAGAGGATAGCCTTTCATATTTACTTTATCTTAAAAACTGGATAGACACTGTACAGTGGCATTTAGAAGATATTATTCGCCGTCCAGATATTTCTGCCGAATATTTAGTTGCCATCAAACGGCGCATAGATACCTCTAACCAAGCGCGCACGGATACCGTAGAAAACATTGATGATGTTTTTGTGGAAGAGTTTAGCGAAATCCGCCCCCAATCTGACGCCCGACTCAACTCCGAGACTCCCGCTTGGCTGTTAGACCGATTATCGATATTACAGCTCAAAATTTATCACATGCAAGAGCAAACAGAGAGGCAGGATGCTCCCCCCCAGCACATAGCCAATTGCGAAGCAAAACTCGATGTGCTACGTATGCAAGAAATCGATCTTTCGCTTTGTTATGACGAGTTAATCGAAGATATTATTGCAGGCAGACGTTATACAAAAGTATATCGTCAAATGAAAATGTATAACGACCCAAAACTCAACCCCGCACTTTATGCGGATAAAAAATCATAGAAATTGCATAATTTTTGTATGCTAATATTAGATTTTATATTTTCAAGTTTTATGAAAAATACGCTATGTGGAAGTGGGTTTTCAGAATTTTTATTGCTATCTTAATTATTCATTTTGCAAGTCAGTTGCGTTACTGTCGTTTTCCGATAGATCAGGCTGCTATTGTCAAAGTCAATCTCAACTATGGCAAAGAAATAGACAAAATTGCAGAAGAGTTAGACCTAAATCCTGCTTATTTCAAAGCACTTGTCCTGCTCGAGTGCTCTGGTGATAAAATCCCCAAAAGCAGGTTTGAAGCTCATGTGTACAAACGCCTCAAAGCTGTAAGAGATGGACACTCACGGCAGTATGCACGTCTGACGCAAGAAGACCTCAAAATTTTTTCTGATAATACGCTCAAACAATTTGCTACTTCTTGGGGACCGCTACAAATCATGGGCTATCACTGCCTTGCACTCGGAATAGGTATAGATGAACTAAAAAATGAAAACTCACTCAGACACGGTATGATTTGGTGCAAAAAAAACTACGGTACATATCTCAAAAAAGAACAATTCAAAGATGCTTTTCATTTGCATAACACAGGAAAACCACACCCCCGCTTTGGTTTTCCAACTACTTACGACCCTAAATACATAGATAGAGGCTTGAGCTATATGTATGCTTTTGAGGATTAGTTTAATCTTTGATAAATCCAGTATTTTTGACTCATTTGTTTATACCGCTCGAGGTCATTGCGCCAGCTCCCACGTATTTCTTCTTCGCTTAACCCCGCCTCTATCTGCTTACGCAATTGTTTTGTGCCCGCAAGTTTATCAAAAAAATTAGCATTGAAAAAAGATTTTTTATCAGAGGTTTTGTGATAAAAATCGAGAAGATAGTGCAATGAAAAATCATATTTTCTATCATCGTTTTCTCTTAAATCTACACCATAGCAAGTTTTACCCTCGTGTTTGGGATTTTGTGCACCCGCTTTTGGCTTCGGCACAAAGGAAAATGCTGTAGAGGGCAAAAAAGGACTTCCTATGATTTGAAAGGGCGCATCAGTACCCCTGCCGACGCTTACATTAGTACCTTCGAAAAGACAAAGACTTGGATAAAGCTGTATAGCACGCAAATTGGGTAAGTTAGGCGATGGGGCATCTTTAAGTGCGTAATCCCTACGATGGGGAAAATAATTGTGCATCAAAATAACAGATAAATCTAAGTGCTCGGCTCCAGCAATCCACCTTTCGCCCTGAATCATGTGTGCTATTTCACCTACGGTTAGCCCGTGTACAATAGGAATAGGGTGCATACCCACGAAAGAACGAAATGCGGTATCGAGCACTGGACCGTCAGTATAAAAGCCATTGGGATTAGGGCGGTCTAATACAATAAATGATTTTTGCGCCTCCGCTGCTGCTTCCATAGCATAGTGCATTGTGCTGATATAAGTATAAAATCTTGCACCTACATCTTGAATATCAAAGATGAGCACATCAATATCAGCAAGTGCATCTGCTGGGGGCTTTTTTTGGTTGCCATAAAGCGAAATAATAGGCAAACCTGTTTGCCTATCTTTATCGTCCTTGATATATGCGCCCGCATCAGCATCTCCTCTAAAACCGTGCTCGGGTGCAAAAATCTTGACTACATCTACACCTAGCGCAAGTAGTGTATCGAGCAAATGCTTCTCGCCTACTTTTGCTGTATGATTGACAATAAGCCCTACTCTTTTGTTTTCAAGCTTAGGCAGGTAGGCATCAAAGCGCGCATTTGCAATTTTTAAGACGCTATCTTGTTTACTTTCAGTGTTTTGTTGTAAGTTAGACTCAGGCGTTGCCTTACAGCTTGTGCACCAAAGCATAAGCAAACTCAACACATAGCAAATATTTTTCATGTTTTTTGTGTCGTAGATATTCATTTTGATTGCTTTTTTAAAAAAAATTGGCTTTATTGTTTTTGGTTTTGTATTCAAGAAATGTAGTAGCCAAGCAGGCTTTACACACATACAAGATGCGCCTTGTATGCGAAGTTGTTTGCGTAAATTTTATTCAAAAGTAGTAAATAGAAACGAATTATTCTTATTTTTGAATTTTATTCTTGTATAAAAATGGTTTTGAGTTGCAAGCACAGCAATAGCAATTAGGCAATCTATAATTATAAGAGCTTAGGCATTGGCTTTAGTATCTAATTTTCAATAGATTAAGCAAGCCTATTTCACAAATTGTCTTTTGCTATACAGACTTAAACCCCAACTTATATGCACATTCTAATTAAAAATATCCTTCATGAGAGTTAATCTAAATAAATTTTCTGAGCTTCAGCAGCGTATGATTACTGCAAGCATTGGTGCACTATCTATTTTAGTCGCTTTAGCTTGGAGCGATTGGAGCTATTTTGCTTTATTTTTTGGTATCTGTACTTTTGCTTTATTAGAATTTTATCGGCTGTTAGGTTTAGATGGCAACCTTCCACTTACGACGTTTGGAACTTTCAACGGACTTTTTATTTTTGTTTTGACTTTTTTAATAGAAAAATACCATTTAGAGTCCCGCTTATATATTCTTGTATTTGTAGGGCTAGCAGGTGCTTATTTTATCAAATTATACGTAAAAAAAGACCTAAAACCCTTTGCGAACATAGCCTTTACTTTTTTGGGAATTATTTACGTAGCCGTACCGTTTGCACTTTGGAATATTGTCGTTTTTAGGCAAGGCGTATATAGTTTTGAAATTGTCATGGGATCGCTTTTCATACTTTGGGCAAGCGATACAGGTGCTTATTTCTCAGGCAAAAAATTTGGCAAACGCAAACTTTTCCAACGCATATCACCCAAAAAAACGTGGGAGGGTAGCATTGGCGGAGGTGTTGCTGGATTGAGTGTAGGTATTGGTTTGTCATTTATTTTTATATCGCTAACGCCAATACATTGGATAGCTGTTTCTCTTATTATTGTTGTAGCAGGTACTTATGGCGACTTAGTAGAGTCGCTTTTCAAACGCAGCATTCAAATTAAAGATTCGGGAAACTCACTACCTGGGCATGGCGGTTTCTTAGACCGTTTTGATGGCTTGCTTTTAGCAACACCTTTCATAGCTGCTTTTTTAGAGCTTTTTACATAGTTAGTAACTACCCAAACAGATACATAAAACATACCATAGTTACTATACCGCAAATTCAATATCCTAATAACAAAAAACATGAATGCTATTTATAGAACCTATAATCGCTATTATTTTTACATCAATTTCTTTCTAATACTATTGCCTTTTGTCTTTGGTTTTGCCGTGCTCAGTTCGCCTATCAAAAAAATCAAATCAAATGATTTTGAAGCCATTTTCAAAACACATAAAATAAAAGCCGCCACTTTTATACTTTACGACCTCAAAGCAAATAAGTATAATATTTACGAAAAAGAGCGCGCCGAAAAACGATTTTCTCCTGGCTCTTCTTTTCACGTTTTCAACTCACTCGTAATTTTAGAAGAAAATGCCGTAGATAGCGTAGGGCATCTTCTTACTTGGAACGAAACGCCTTACCCAAAAGAGAGTTGGAATCAAGATCATTCGCTACGCACTGCACTACCAGAGTCAGTTACTTGGTTTTTTCAAAATAGAGCACAAACTATCGGAATTGCTAACTACGACAAATGGCTGCGCGCCAGTGATTATGGCAACCATAAAACAGGAGGGAGCAGTGATATGTTCTGGATTACGGGCGGCTTGCGCGTATCAGCCAAAGAGCAAATTGATTTTTTAGTTCAGTTATACAAAGAAGAATTACCCTTTAAGAAAAAAAATCAGCAACAAGTCAAAAATATTATGCTGATAGAACAGACGGAAGATTATAAAATCTACGCTAAAACAGGCTGGGCTGTGCAGTTTCGTCCTAATATTGCATGGTGTATGGGATTTGTCGAAGCTGCTGATGAAAATGTTTATTTTTTTGCCATGAACATGAATGTCGAAAATGATGAACAAAAAAAGCTGCGTTTACGTATTCCTAAAGAAGTACTCTCACATATAGAAGTTATTCAACAAAGCGAGTCTGAAAATAAGGATTAGATCATACTACATAGACATTTTCCATATAGAAATAACATTTCTTTGAGACAGGTTATTTCTAAGCCCATTTTTGCATAGTGTGGGGTTTGCAAACTTCACGCTGTGCAAAAATGTGTAGTAGTGTGGGATTAGATACAAAATAAATGTTAACTCAGTACCATAGTTTACACATGAATATCAAGGACAAATTAGCTCATTGGGTGGCGCAAAGTCTTATTAGCCAAGAGCAAGCAGCGGCTATCTGGGATTATGAAGAAGCACAAGCACATAGTGCCTCTGCACCTTGGTATCGCGATACAAATCTTATTTTACGCTCAGTAGCCATTCTTTTTGCAGTAGCTGCACTATTTCTGCTTGTAGCCTCTAATTGGGACAGCCTGCCTATTGCAGTGCGCATGCTTATGGGGCTTTTGCCTTTTTTGGGTGCTATCACTTGGGGCGGGTGGAGTATCAAGAAAAATAACGAGCTCAATACAGAATTAGCTTTTAGCCTTACTACGCTACTTTTTGGTTTGAATATCATGCTACAAGCGCAAATTTTTCATATCTCTTCTTATTTCCCTGACGGAATTTTATGGTGGATAATGGGTGCAATCCCCATAATTATTTATTTCAGAAGTGTTTTCCTGACCCTTGTTTTTCAGACACTTTTTGTCGTATGGATGGTTATCGAACTGAGTTATACACAGTTTTCATTTGCTTCAATACTTTTTATATCCGTATTTGTATATATCAACTACCTCAAGCCAAGAGCTATATTATTTTTGAGCAATTTGATAAGCATTTTTATTTTTACAATGTATTTTGCTTTTTTTGCTGTAAAAAATATAGGGCTAAATATAGAAGTAGTTCGTGCTTTTTTCTTACCCTCTTCAATAGCTGCCTATATGCTTTTGGGCTGGACAGTGATTTTGCTATATCGCCAAAGTTTTAGCGATTTCTTTTATAAGCTGTATAAAAATATTTTTTATCTCGGCATGCTATTATTTCTGTATATTTTCAGCTTTTGGATAATTACAGAGGAGTTTATGAAATTTGTATCTGAAACAAATAGTCAGTTATATATTTTTAAAATTTTTGTATCGCTATTTTGGATTATATTGATAGGTATAACCTGTTTTTTTATACGTAAGAAAAATCAAACCCTTGCCAAAGACTATTATATTGCTGCTGCATTTACATTATTTTGTTTTTCTATGTTGCTCTTCAGCGGCAATTTTGTAGTAGTCTTTTTTATCTTGATACACATAGGATTTCTCGGATTTGCAAGCTGGTCTATTTATGAGGGTATGCAGCAAAGGCATAAAGGTAGCTTTATGATAGGTATATTTTTGTTGATCGTATGGGCTGCTGGGCGTTACTTTGTATTGATTGATAACTATATCATAACAGCACTTTTACTCTTCTTATCAGCTGTTTTGATTTATGGTATGAACCTGCTTTGGAACAAAAAAATACAAAAAAATAGCAACAATTAAAAAAAATATCCGTGCCGTGCAACCTCCATACTACAGCTTGCATCTTATATTTAAACAGTACAAAAACCGTTATTGAGCAAAAACATGAAGTTATTCGGTTCAAATAAAAAAAGCAAAAAGCAAATAGAAGCCGAGCTTCTCGATGCCTGCTTATCGGGCAAACGAGGTAGTGAGCGTGCGCTTTATGAGCATTTTGCAGATAAAATGTTAGCGGTTGCGATGCGGTACATCGGCAATCGTTTCGAAGCCGAAGACGTGCTCCTTACTGCTTTTATGAAAATTTTTGACAATTTGAATACATTCAAAAAAGAAGGAAGTTTCGAGGGCTGGATAAGACGCATCGTAACCAATGAGGCTTTAGGCTATTTACGTAAAAATCGAAAAGTTTTTTTTGAAGAGATTGATGTGGCTGATTATAACGAACAGTTTACGCCACCCACTACAAAAATGGAAGCAGAAGACCTCATGCAACTCGTACGCGCACTGCCCGTAGGTTATCGCACTGTTTTTAACCTTTATGCCATTGAAGGTTATTCTCATCAAGAAATTGCCGAGCAACTCGGTATCAATGAGAATACCTCTAAATCACAACTGAGCAGAGCGAGAAAATTATTGCAAAAATACCTCGCCAATGCACAAAAAACAACATTTGATTTCCCTCAAACGCAAACTCATCATGAATAAGCAAGATAAAAATCCCATAGATGCTTTTTTCGAAAACGAACTCAAATCCCATACCGTAGCCCCTTCAAGAGAGGCTTGGAAAAAGCTCGAAAGGCGTTTGGAAAATAAAAAAAAGAAACCCAAACGAATCGTACTCTCTGCATTCAGCACGGCTGCTGCCGTAGTGATGGCCATGCTTATGTTTGGTAAGGAAGCAGACAATAAGTATCCAACAACAACAACAACAAGCATAGCACAAAACGAAGTAAAAACTATGCCTAATGCAATGCTAAACGAAGTTATTGTCGCTGCCAAACCTATACAAAAGACAAGCAATAAGGCTAATGATATGGATCATAATGCAATCCTTAATTTGCCTAAGGCCAACTCTAGCACAAATCTAACGAAGGAAAAAATACTTATAGCAAGCACAGTGCAAAAGCAAGAAGCACAACCTTCAAGCCGAGCACTCCCAGCCCCAGCACAGCAAGCAAATTGGAAAATGCTTACTGTAGAAATGCCTAGGCATTTACCCAACTTTGAGCCATCTGTCATAGACACAAAGGAGCAGATTTATTATGCGAAAAAAGAGCAAGTAAAAGAAGAAAAAAACCAAAATAATACCGAAATAACGGTGAAGGTTTATCTACATGCCAATCATTTTGCTGAAAAGCAAGAGCCACTTTTTGCACAGCACAACACTGGTGAAGTTTTTACACAACTTTGGAACCTTAAAAGTGGAAGAAAAGTGGATTTTAAAACTTTTTTTAGATAAAAAAATTGAAATTTATCTTTTTTATGCAATCAGGCTTTCCAAACTTCAAACACTTAGAAAGCCTGAAATTACTATAGCCAAAACCCTCGTAAATCACAGATGAAAAATATACTTTTGTACACTTGGATTAGTATTTTGGTGATATGCTTTGCTAGCCTCAATTGGGCGTATGCGCAGCAGGATACACAACCAGATACCGTACTCATCAACTTTGGAACAGACAATAGCTCGCTTCAAATCGTTATACAAAGCGATAAAGATGCCGAAATGTTGCAACAAATAGACCTCAATAAACTCATCAGAGATATTAGCCGGCAGCTAAGCGAGAAGAAGGAAAACAGAGATATTGAAATACAAGACAAAGAAGATAGCAAAAAAGAAAACAAATATATCGATAGCTTTAACGGTATATTTTCTTTTCAATATACGGGTGATGGAGAAGCTATTCGCATAAGCAAAGAAACCCATTATTACGACTCTGCCAAGGGAAAGTACGTGCAAATTATTCGCAAACGCACGCCACGCACACGTCACGGCTTGTCGCTTGATATAGGGTTTAATAATTATTTGCGCAACAGCGGCTCCGTAGGCGATACGCCCTACGAACTTCGCATCGGTGGCTCGCGCTATGTCGCTGTAGAAAGTGCCTTTAAAACTCAAATTGGAGGACAAAATAGCCCTTTTATCGTACAATATGGTGTAAGTATTTCTTGGTATAATTTTATGTTTAATGGAAGGCAGCGCGCTGTGCAAGGTGAGCAGAGCATCGAATTTGTAGATGCTAATCAGCCTTTAACCAAATCCAAACTCACTGTGCCCTATTTAAATATACCTATACGCCTACATTTGGATTTTGGCAGCGTCAAGCAACTTGCACCTAAATTAGCACTCGGTGCTTATGCAGGATATCGAATTGGTGGATATTCCAAAATTGTATATAATGACGCAAATAACAACCGAGTCAGAGAAAAAGAACATAATAATTTCTTCCTCAACGATTGGAGATATGGTGTAAGTGCAGAGTTCGGGCTCGGATACAATCGCTTTACAAACGGATTTAAAGTCTTTTGTAATTATGACATGAATCCACTTTTTGCAGATAATGGTGGCCCGCAGCTCAATGCAATTAGCTTTGGAATAAGGCTTTAAGCCATCCATAGAGAATGCAATAATTTTGCTACATTAACCCCATAAAATAAAAAATCAGAACTAACAAGTCTCGGGTCTCTACGCTGTGTTTGGTGTCCGCACCAAACACAAACCACGTAATTTTGAAATGCACCCCAATGCGCTAAAAAATGTTAGTTCTGATTGGTAAACTGCCCTATATCGATAACGCATTTGTTAATCTTTAACAGATTGATTTAGGTTGTGGATATAATGCAATATAGAATCTATACCCATGCGATTATGTGCAGAACTTACAAAAGTAGGGGGCAGTTCAGCCCAATCTTCTAAAAGTTTGGCTTCATAGGTAGCGATATTAGCCTCTAATTGCGTTGGGCTGAGCTTGTCTGCTTTTGTAAAAATAATAGCAAAAGGTATTTGTTTGAATCCAAGCCACTGCATAAACTCCAAATCATTAGATTGAGCATTATGGCGCACATCTATGAGCACAAATGTAATGACTAAATTAGGGCGGGTCTCAAGATAAGTTTTAATCATATCCATAAAAGACATGCGTTTATCTCGGCTTACCCTTGCCCAGCCGTAGCCAGGCAGGTCAGTAAGATACCAATTATCATCGATAACAAAGTGATTGATAAGCTGCGTCTTACCAGGGCGTGCGGAGGTTTTAGCAAGGCTTTTTTTGTTGGTAAGCGTATTGATAAGCGAAGATTTGCCTACATTAGAGCGTCCTATAAAAGCATATTCTGGCTTTTTAGGAGGCGGGCATTCTGCATGCGACTTGCTACTTTTTATAAATTCGGCTTTGCGTACAAGCATATTTTTTTTATTTATTGATGTAAGACGTTCTGATATTGCAAAAATAGGCAAAAAGGTTTTTATTTGTACGAAATAAGCCTTTTATTTGTAATTCTCTTTTTGGAACAGTTATTGATATTTTACGTCGACAAAGCTATGTTTGCTTCAATAACATACACACACTTATATAATCATAATAATATCTTATCATAATGAAAAATACATTTTTTTTGGTTGTTATTTTCATCGCTTCTATCTTTTTATTGTCTAATGCTACGCAGGCGCAAAATGATGCCTTACAAATACTTGATGCTATGAGCAATAAGTATCAAAAAATGGGCGCATTTAGAGCTACTTTTGTTTCCAATTTTACAAGCGAAGCCGAAGGCGTGGACGAGAGTTTCAATGGTACGATTACAGTCAAAAATAATAAATACCGACTCGACCTCGGTGAACAAGAAATTTATAATGACTACAAAACCGTCTGGAACTTTGCCAAAGGTATAGACGAAGTTACGGTAACGAACAACGACCCCGATGAGGATTTTAACCCCGCTACTATTTATACCATGTACAAAAAAGGGTATAAATATGTTTCACTACCTGACGAAACTGTCAATGGTAAGAAAGTAAGCGTCATAGACCTTGTACCCGAAAACCGTAATTCGGAATATTTTAAAGTCAGGTTATATGTAGATAAAACAGATTATAGCTTGCGCCAATGGAGACTTTTTGAAAAAACAGGACGGCAGTACACCTACACAATTAAAGCCTTCGAGCCCAATGTAAAGGTAAATGATAGCTATTTTAGATTTGATAAATCTGCCTATCCGAAAGTAGAGGTTGTAGATTTGCGTTAAGCTAAAGCGAGTAAGCAGCTAAGCTTTTACTCCAATTTGTACCTATATGTTGTACATAGACATACAAAAAGCCCCCTGCGTTTTGAGTTGCAAGGGGCTTTTTGGCTTTGACAAACTTTAAAACTTTGTCAGAGTTTGCGGGGTTCTAAATTGAAAATAACTATCTTTGTAAAAAAATTGGGTGTTCGGCACCGCACTTATTTTATACAGTTCGGACTTATCATAGTACAATGCAAAAAGAAAAAAAAGAAAGCGATAAAGACCTTATTTTTGGCATTCACCCCGTGCGTGAAGCCATTGAAGCGCATAAAGAATTTGACCGCATTTTAATCCCTCACGGTACAATTTCTGAAACGCTAAAAGAGTTAATTACCTTAGCTAAAGCACAAAATATCCCCGTGCACCGCGTGCCCTCGGAAAAATTCGAACGTCTCACCCGTCGTAATAAAAACCATCAGCACGTAATTGCATTCATGTCTGCCGTGCGCTATGCCCCTCTCGAAGAGGTTATTGCTATGGCTTACGAAAAAGGAGAAGCACCTTTTATCTTAGTTTTGGATAGGGTAACAGATGTGCGCAATTTTGGTGCAATAGTCCGTACAGCTGAATGTGCAGGTGTACACGGAATTGTCGTGCCAAGTAAAAACGCAGCACAAATAGGAAGCGATGCCTTACGTACCTCTGCTGGGGCATTGCTACACGTACCTATTTGTAGAAGCCAGCCACTATGGGACGCACTAATTTATATGAAGGAAGCCGGTTTGCAAATTCTTTGCACTACCGAAAAAACGGATAACTCCATTTATGAACCCGAGCTTTTTGATGCTAAAGCACCTCTTGCTTTGGTTTTAGGTTCGGAAGAAAATGGCATTGCTAATGAAAATCTACAACACGCTGATGTACGTATGGCACTACCTCTACAAGGGCAAATCGCCTCGCTCAACGTTTCAGTAGCGGCAGGTATAGCCATGTATGAAGTCCGTAGAAGACGCAATATTGAATAAACAAAATTCGTAACTACTCAGGGACTCGGTTTGTGTTTGGTGGAGACACCAAATACGGCGATAATAGATATTGGATACCGAATTTTAGAAATAACATTTCTGCCAGAAATGTTATTTCTAAAATTAAATAGATTTTAAATGCCTATGACACAGGTTTTTGAGTGCCATAGAACCTTAGCTTAGAAAAACAGCCTTTTTACTGTCCAAAAAATAACAGCAAAAAGAAACATCAAAATAGATATTTTATTGATACCGTGCATCATACGCAAATTAAAACTTGCCTTTGAATCTGGGTCGTTACGAAATACGCGAATAAAATAGGTAAATACAGCACCTAATCTAAAATAGTCGCTTATTTCGTTTTTCTTTCGTTCTCGTACTTTATCTGTATCCATCATTTGAATGTATGCTTTAAATTTTAAAAATTTAGAATGTTTTATAGGTTGCTAACAGTATGTGTGTTTTTTATGTTTCTCATTGCATCTTTTTTATGGCTAATTTTTGTCTTTCTCGGAGTTCAAAATCCCATTTGAAAATTTTGATAAGCCGCTTGTAACTCACGTAAAGCATGCCACTCATTCGCTTTTTTAGCGATTTCTATACCTTTTTGATAGATTTGCTCCGCACCTTGCTCGTTATCGAGTTCGGCTTCGAGAGCTGCTGCATGGTAGTACGTCGGTAAGTAATCTGGAAAATCCTCTAAAAGACGGTCAAAATAAGTTTTTGCCTTTGGCAGTTCGGAGGCCGCAACATATTCATTAGCCACAGCATAAATCAAAAATGGGTCGTTGGGTTCTTTTTCTAAGAACGCTAAAAGTTGTGTGATACGGTTTTGGGTCATAATTTTGTTTTGATAATCATACTACTAAACATTTACTAATAAGTGCTTGCATAAATTTAGTTTACATTATTATATGTGTGTTTGGTGCAGACAGCAAACACGGCTATAGTAGCTGGCCATGGCTAAAATTGATTTATTGCTTTTAATATCAACTAACTATATGAGTACAAGCACTCAAGAACTAACAGGCGCTCAGCGAGCTGTGAGTACTGCATATTAGAAACTTACAAAAGTTCTAATCCAAAGAAAATTGCCCATGTAAATCCAAGCAAAATAAATAAATAAGGGATTGAATATTTAAAAATATATCCAAAAAACGAAGGCATGCGCAAGCCCGATTGTTCTGCAATAGATTTTACCATAAAGTTGGGTCCGTTTCCGATATAAGTCATGGCACCAAAAAATACAGCGGCTACAGAAATGGCTTTGAGCTGTAAAACTGAATTATCAAATCCATCGCCAGCGGCAAAAGCTACAACATCAGCCGTACTCGATATGCTACCGCCTTGCGATGCTAAAGCTGCGGCTAAAAAGTTGAGGTAAGTCGGTGCGTTATCTAAAAATCCTGAAAGTAGCCCCGTTCCCCAATAAAGCGATGTAGCCGAGATCAAAGATGCACCAGCATCTGACTTAGCAAACTCCGAGACAAGCTCCAAAGCGGGCATCATAGTACCAAAAATTCCGATAAAGATAAAACCTACCTCGCGAATAGGTTCTATAGTAAATTCATTCCCTTCATGTGCTTCTTTGCTTGCCCATTTCCACGACAAAAATGCAATGGTAAACATTAAAATTTCACGAATAAAAGAAAATGTATCGCCGTGATATGTAATACCTGGCACCCAGTCAAAAACATTAGGGTCTAAAAAAACAGCAGCGATAATGAGTCCAAGCCAAATAAAATTTTTCTTACCTATAATTTCTATTTTGTTGGTATAATTGCGCTCAATTTCACCAAAAAAATCTTCATTCGGCTTGTTATTTCTTTTATCTACAATGTAGAATGTAATACACAATACGATAATACCCACAAGCCAAGGAACAAAATTATGCACTAACGTCCAACCAAAAGGTACGCCTTTTAAAAATCCCAAAAAGAGTGGGGGGTCCCCAATAGGGGTCAAACTTCCGCCTATATTACTGACAATGAAAATAAAAAATACAACGTGATAAGGCCTTAAACGCTCTTCATTCAAACGAATAAAGGGACGAATCAATAGCATAGAGGCACCTGTCGTACCTATAAAATTTGAAATAATTGCACCAATTACCAATATTACAATATTGACAAGCGGTTTGCTTTTCTTATCAATACGAATCAAAATACCACCAGAAGCAATATAAAGCGAACCAATCAATGCTATAAACTGCACATATTCAGCCAACGCATGCACGGGGCCGTGCGTATTGCCTAAGAATGCAAGGTAGTATATCACTACTATTGCTGCTAATATCAAAGCTACTTTAGGATAATGACGATGCCAAATATCTTCTATAAATATGGGACCTACGGCAATCACAATCAGCAAAATAGCAAAAGGAACAACAGACCAAGGTGAAGCGGCTACCTCGCCACCTCCTAAAGCACCAGCCAAAGCAGGCGAGGCACTCAATAATGTAGTGAATAAAATAGTAAGGGTAAGGATTATTATTCGTTTGATTCGCATCGTAATTTTTCGTAATATTGTTATTTTAGAAGTATTTCTAACACCAAAGCCCTATTATAGGTTTAAGAACATAAGTGGATAATAAACACTATGCGAGCCTTTGAAAGCTCTGTTTGAAATAATAATCGTAAAAATACACTGTTTTTATACAAAAACCAAAAGCATTTATGCAAAATAATTCATTATTACATATTGGTAACACTCCCATTGCCTTTAAGGATATAAAAGCCTCACATATCGATGAAGCGGCACTGCAAGCTATTGAAAAGCTCAAAGCAAGCTATCAAACAATGTTGGAAGTAGCACCAAAAGCGCGAAACTACCAAAATACGCTCAAGGCTTATGACGAAATGTTTGCCGAGTTTAGTCAAGTTTTATACCCTATATTTTTGCTCTCCCACACCTCGCCAGAAGCAGAAATTAGAGATAAAGGCAATAAGCAAGTAGCGCAAATGCAAGCAGTAGCTAATCAAATATCCTTAGACAAAAAGCTCTACGATGCCTTAGCAGAATATGCACAAACCCCTGATGCTAAAGCGCTAACAGGCGTGGATAAAAAAATACTAAAAGATACGCTACGCGATTTGAAACGAAACGGACTCGCACTCCCCGAAGCGCAACGCAACGAACTTCAAAACATCAAAGACAAAATCTCGACACTCACAATAGCTTTTCAAAAAAATATTGCTGATGACGAGCAAGAGTTTATCCTTTCGGAAGATGAAATCGCGGGGCTACCCCAAGATTATAAAGATGCACATAGACAAGAAGATGGAAGCTATCGCATTACGCTCGATTCCCCTTCTTTCCGTCCGTTTATGAAATATGCACAAAGCGAAACACTGAGAAAAAACGTTATGACAGCTTACCTAAACCGAGCTGCGGATACGAATACAGAGGTTTTGGAAAGCATTTTGCAACTGCGCCAGCGCATGACTCATATTTTAGGATATGAAACCTTTGCTGATTATCAACTTGAAAATGTAATGGCTAAAAAGCCTGCTAAGGTATGGGAGTTTTATGAATCATTACAAAATAAAGTGCGGCAAAAAGCCGATGCCGATTACCAAGAAATTCTAATCAGAAAGCAGCAGGACGTACCTACCGCAAAATCTGTAAATCTTTGGGAGTCTGCTTATTATAGCGAAAAAATATTGCAAGAGTCATATCAAGTCGATAGCCAAGAAATTAAGCAATATTTTTCCTTAGATAATGTCATCAAAGGGCTTTTCGAAATTTGTAACAAACTCTATGGCATTGATTTCGAAGAGCAAAAACAGCCTTCTGTTTGGCACGAATCAGTTAGGGTTTTTGCTATCAAAGAATCACAAAAAGTATTAGCTTGGCTATATTTAGACCTCTTTCCACGCAAAAATAAATACGGACACGCTGCTTGTTTTAGCGTCGTTCCGACAAGAAAAAAGCCTAATGGAGAGCGGCAGCTTGTGCATTCTGCCTTAGTTTGTAACTTTACACCACCTACGAAAAGCCGCCCTTCGCTGCTCACACACGGCGAAGTTACTACACTTTTTCATGAGTTTGGACATGGATTGCACCAAATGCTCAGCACATCGGATTGGGTAGCTACGGCAGGCACTCAAGTAGCAAGAGATTTTGTAGAAGTGCCTTCCCAACTTTTTGAAAATTGGGCTTGGAACTACGATGTACTAAGCCAATTTGCGCATCACTACGAAACAGGCGAGCCCCTACCCCGCACTCTTTTTGATAAAATGGAAGCTGCCAAACATTTTGGCTCGGGATTGCACATTATGCAACAAATTCTTTACGGTACGTATGACTTTACCCTGCATAACCGTTATGACATCGAAGATGAAAATCGCCTTCCACTTCACGTATTATACCAAAATCTACAGCGCAAGCTCACACCCTACACACCTATAGAAAATACGCATTTTGAATGCGGATTTGGACACTTAACAGGCTATGCAGCGGGTTATTATGGCTATCTTTGGGCGTTAGTATATGCCGAAGATATAGGAGATTTATTTGAAAATACGGGCATGCTCGATAGCAATTTAGGGCAGCGTTATCGCAAAGAAGTATTAGCCGTAGGTGGTACTATAGATGCCGATGAAGTAATGCAAAAGTTTTTGGGAAGAGCATTGCGCGAAGAACCCTTTTTGCGCTCGATAGGATTAGAAAAGTAAGCCTAATAAAATAATGAAGGCCATAAGCCCTGAATTTTATAAAAAAACGGGTGTACGACAACTTTGCTAAATAAGCCCAGAAATAATATTTCTTTGAGAAATGTTATTTCTATAATGTACTAAGCATCAAGAACTAACAGTTTTCGAAAAACTGTTAGTTCTGAAACTACCTAAGTCAATTTACCAACTTGACGTACACCCAAAAAAACTCAGGCTTTGAGCTTATTAACTTTACAGAAATACCTTGGCTGAGCGAAAAGGTATTTCTGTAAAGTTATGTCTTTGGGTTATCCTACGATTTATACGGCTTTTTAGCTGGGGTTGTGTAAAAAGTCAAAATTAGGTTTTTAGGTTCATTTTGATACTTGAGCTTCAAAACTTTATATACTAAGTTTTTAGTTATCAAAACTGCTCCATAATTAGCTTATTAACCCTCTTTTTTAGATTTGAAGCCAAAAAAGCAGCCATTTAGGCTGCTTTTTTGACTTTTGCAGCTCT
>JAFIER010000151.1 GCA_020832465.1 Bernardetiaceae bacterium | reverse complement strand
GGTGTCCGCACCAAACACTTTTTTCCACGATTAAAATCGTGGGCTTATCTCTTAATGTTTGAGGGTGCGATTTGTAACCAGCTTTTTCGAAGTTTTTTTTGATTTTTTTTTCATAGCCTTAGCGAGGATTAGAAATATCGTATGAAAAAAATACTCATTGATGTCAAAAAATTTAAAAAAAAAGTTTATATTACACACTTATAAGGGTTTTTCAGAGTTTTTTTCAGATCAATATTGCTGTTTATGCTACACTCAAAAAATGATGCTTGAGAATGAAAGGCTTGAAAAACAAAAGTACTCAAAACCCGTTTTTAAAGATCAGTACTTTTTTATTATTTCAGCAGCTGCCTGTTTATGAGCTTATTAAATAACTGAAAAGGGCTGTTATTTTTGTATCCTTACTTATAGGCTAATCAATCATTTTAATCCCGAAATATAGCCATGCAAAAAATCAATCTTTACGAAGCCTCTTATGCTACTATATATCATTATCCTGCATGTAATGCTTTTTTTATTACTTGGCTTAGGCAGGCTAATAATGCAGAATATCGGCATGTATTGAGCCGAGCGATAGAACTTATAGAAAGTTATAACATTAGCCTTTGGATTGCAAATATGCAAAAAGCAGGTATTGTTTCATTAGAAAATCAGCAATGGTTTAGAGAAGATATTGTGCCTCGTGCGATACATGCGGGTATTCGGCGCGCTGGTATTATTTTATCAGAAGATGCATTTAATCGTTTTTATCTAAATAATACCATTCAAAAAACCAAGGAAAAAGGTTTTGAAGTAGAGTTTCATTATTTCAATACCCCTGATGAGATTTTTGAATGGGCATTGCGTATGAAACTTGAGTTGGCTGATCAGTAGGTAGTCATTTAAGTATGCTAATGTTAATCTTCTGGTACGGCATACATTTCATAAATGACGAATACTTTGCGCTTAGCAGGGCTATTTTTAGGGTTTCTAATGTATTGAAATCCTGAAAAGAGAAACCTATCGTTATACCAGTGCTCGATGCGCTCGTTTCGTCTATCGACAATAGTTTCTACTGTATCAGCAGTGTGTATGAGTGTATCTTTAAGATTAAAATTAGCGATGCTTTTATAGGTTTCTTTATATACAAACTCGTTTTTATTGAGTTGTAGCATCAAAACTTGGTCTTTGGCATTGAGTGCATAATCAAAGAAACTATTTGGGTCTATCGTTTCAAATTCTTCAAGTTTAAAATCATTATCCCATAAAAGTTTGCCTTCGGTATCAAATCCACAGATTAAGGTGTGATTAAACTTATAAATAACGCTATGATTGTTTCTCATTAAGTTCGGGTCTCCATAGCGATTGAGATAATTATTATGCCTCCAATAATTGTAACCAGAGAAGGGATATTGGTGTAATCTATTTGGCATACCAAAGTTACCCATCATAGGATTGTGCAACATGGAGTTGTTGGGTGGGTAAATGGGGTAATAAGAAGCCAATGAAAAAATAATTCTATCCTCTTGAAAGCGCAAAGGATTGACAAAATAATCATAGGCATAACTTTTAGGGTTTCCTTTTTTCTTTCTTTTACGTGCTTTATCTAAAAATTTTTCACGCCTTTTGGCAGGCATATAATTGAAAAAATTGTTTAGATAGACAAAGTCATAAAATTTAATGGATTCTTTTTTTCCCTCTACCATTTTGAGTGCGTAAATGCCTTGGCTTTTTTTGCGATTGGTAAGCGAGTAAGTACCAAAAATAAGCTGTTCCTTTGTGCTGACAAAGTAAGGACGGAATGTTTCAAGCTCGTATTCATCATCATTAGGTAGGGCTACATTATACCTCAGATCTCCTTTGAAATCATAGAGGTTAAAGAAAACCGCATCTCTGCGTCCTTGTTTTCCTTTGCTGATAATCATTAAGTTATTATTTGCATAATCATACTCAAAAGCGTCTATATACTTACTACTATGGTTGAGCGAGGGGAGGCTACGCTCTTTCATTGTCGTTAAATCTAATTGTACTACAACAGGTTTGCTATTGAAAGTGCCCGCTAAAAAAGCGATATTCTGAACAACTTGAAAGTGCGTAATATCCAAATCAATATTAGGTTTATAGTCAGTAAAAAAAAGTGTACCCGTTTCTATATCGAGACGCATAAGTACATTTTCTTTACGATTTTGGTCTATCAAAAAATATAGATAAGGCAAATCAAAACTATACTGCTTGATGATATAATTACTATTAGCCATGTAGGATTTATCCCATACAAGTTGAAAATTTTTATCGTACTTCATAAATCTATACTCTCTTTTGCCATAAGGGGTTTTATCTTTGCTATCTAAAAATAAAATAAATCCCTTCTCTTCTAAACTCAAGACGCTCATATCGAGATTATCTCTAAAATTGAAAGGCAGCTCAAGTCGATGTTCCATTTTGAGTTTTTGGGCATTGCTTTCAGCGCAAATGCTTAAAACTAACAGTAGCAAGATGAAGAGTAATGTATATCTATTTGAAATTGGTAGAGACATATTAGGTTTTGTATGAATTGGGTGATATTTCCTATGCACTAATATACAAAAAAATTTGTTTTCAAAACCTATAATAAGGTAAGTGCAGGAGAACTTTGCTAAATTAGCCTATAGGTTAAATTTTAGAAATAACATTTCTTTGAGA
>JAFIER010000148.1 GCA_020832465.1 Bernardetiaceae bacterium | reverse complement strand
TGCGTATCGGTAGGTTTTTATCTATTGACCCACTTGCACCCGATTATCCACACAATTCGCCTTATGCCTTTTCCGAAAATCGTGTCATTGATGGTGTGGAATTGGAAGGGTTGGAATATATTTTCTATGGCGTTGAATTTTACAAAAATAAAGGCTATGGCATTGCGCAGGTAGGGATAAAACATTCAAGAGAAATTCCGTCCGTTATACCTGGCGTAAATATTTCACAACCACTACCTCGCACTCATATTTTAACCGCTTATGGTGGGGCATGGGTGTTTTCTACTCGTGAAGATGCGTGGAAAGCGATACATTATATACAAGAAAAGCATGGTGGCGAGTGGGATAGTCGCAATAATCCACCAGGAGCTGTAATGACCTACGGCGAGCTTTTAAGTTTTATAGATAACTTTGAAGGATTTTTTGGAGGTGTTGCTAGCATAGTCACTGGTGGTAGAGCCAACAATAGAAGATTTAGTAATAAAAATCAAAGAATTGCGAGCAAGCGACCCACTAAAGATGTAGGTAGCGAAGAAGCCTTTTGGCGAGAATACAATAGGTTAAAATCAATTTATCATAAATTAGATAATTATGTTGAAGATAATGAAGCATTTCGAGATGAGCTATTAGATTTAGAGGAATTTTATGTAATGGGCAAGCAAAGAATTGAAGAGTGGATGGGCAACCCAGGTGCCAATATAGAAGAAATCTTAGACAAGGACCTTAGAGATGTAAATAATAAGTTGAAGGATGTTAGCGATCAAATTATTGAGCTGGACAGAAGAATTGAAAGGGCAAGGGAGCGTCGTGATAGTGTTTTTGATGATATGCGAGAGCTTTTAAACTAACTTAAAGATATTTATTCAAAAATCAATCAAGATTATTACTGATTATGCAAGATAAATTAGAAACAATTGAAAAACTGAAAAGATGGCTACAAGAAATAAAAAACGAGCGTATTAAGATCGAAGAATTATATTTCAAAAGTTTATTAAAGGCTTATCATCCCGTTACAAAAGAAGAGTATAACAAATCTCCTCATGATAAAATTTACCTAAAAGGGCTTTTTTTTGTTTTTCATGAAAAAAATTTAATAAAAGGAGAATTTCAAAAGAATAAACTAATAATACCTCGAATAATCAAAAAAAATTACAAGGAATCTGAAGAGCGAGATATTGAGTTAATAAAACGCCTAAAAAATAGAATCAAAGAATTAGAGCAAGAACTAGATAATACCACTGAGGAATAGTAACTTTTTATAGCTAATAAGTGTTAATTATCGAGCAGACGGCTCGCTTAGTCTCGGCGACGGATTACTACCCCTTTGGTATGGCAATCCACTCCAGAAGCTGGCAGAGTGAGGGGTATAGGTTTGGGTTTAATGGCAAAGAAAACAATATTGAGATTTTATATAGACATCTACTAAAAAAAAACTTTGAATATAATAGATGAAAATCGTATCAAAATCGTATATTTGCGAATCAATACGTATCATAATGAAGCATAAAAGATGAAAAATAATGTGTATGATTTTCGCCTGAGTATCGATTGGCATCTTATCAATTTGATAAGTCAGATTGATAGGTTTGACTCCACTTGGACAGCGATAGAAAAAAGAGAACGCCAAAGTCTCAAACAGCTAAAAAATATAGCTACTGTACGTAGCGTGGGGGCATCAACGCGAATAGAAGGCTCACGAATGAGCGATAAAGAAATAGATACGCTTTTGCAAAATATCAATATTAGTAAATTAGAAGACCGCGACTCACAAGAAGCAGTAGGGTATTTTGAAGTGCATGATATGATATCAGAGGCTTATAATACAATTCTGATTTCAGAAAATAGTATAAAAAGTTTGCATAATATGCTGATGCGCTATAGTCAGAAAGATGCTTGGCATAAAGGTGAATACAAAGTGCATAGCAATGCCGTAGAAGCAACTTTCCCTGATGGAAAAAAACATATCATATTCCAAACCACAACGCCTGGGTTTGCAACTCAAGAAGCAATGAGCAGCTTAGTTCAATGGTACAATACAGAAAGAGAAGTACATGCTTTGGTTAAGAGTGCTGTGTTTACGTATGAATTTTTGAGTATTCATCCTTTTCAAGACGGTAATGGACGCTTAAGTCGTCTTTTATCCACACTACTACTGTTAAAAAATGGTTATGAATGGATTCAATATGTCAGTTTTGAGCATGAAATCGAACATCGTAAAAAGGAGTATTATAAAGTACTGAGAAATTGTCAAGCGCAAAGACCTAATGAAGATATTACCAAATGGGTGTTTTTTTTTCTTGATGCGCTAAAAAATATACAAAAACACTTACAAAATAAATTAGAAAAAAGTGGTATTGAATCACAACTTGCACCAAGAGAAAAAGCAATTATTACTATTATATCTAATAATCCAGGAAGTAAGTCAGGCGATATTGCCAAGAAACTTGCTATACCAAGTCCGACAGTCAAACGAATACTTACAGAACTACTTGACAAAGGATTGATTGAAAAATTTGGAAACGGACGTAGTACGAACTATTCGCTCAAATAAGTAAAACGCATACGAACTCTCGAACCATTTAGGCAATGTGTTGGTTACGCTCACAGATAATATCGAGCAGACGGCTCGCTTAGTCTCCGCGACGGATTACTACCCCTTTGGTATGGCAATCCACTCCAGAAGCTGGCAGAGTGAGGGGGAATTTTTTTTGTTTTTATTGCATATCCTGCGTATTTTTAGTTTTTTGACAAAAATAATTTAAAGTATGCCCGAGCAGCAAAACATAGAATACAAACAAAGTTGGCACGACGACTATCTAAAATGGATATGCGGTTTTGCCAATGCACAAGGAGGTGTTATATTTATCGGTAAAGACGATAGTGGGAATGTTGTTGATGTTGCAGATTATAAAAAACTGATGGACGATATTCCAAATAAAATTCGCAACGCAATGGGCATTATGGTTGAAGTAAATTTGCACGAAGAAAACGGTAATAATTTTATTGAGCTTATTACACAGCCCTATTCTGTTCCCATTTCGCTACGAGGCAGGTATTACTACCGTAGCGGCAGTACCAAACAAGAATTGACAGGAGTACCGTTAAATGAATTTTTATTGAAGAAATCAGGCAGAACGTGGGATGATGTGATTG
Organism: Bernardetiaceae bacterium; assembly: GCA_020832465.1. GTDB lineage: Bacteria > Bacteroidota > Bacteroidia > Cytophagales > Bernardetiaceae > JAFIER01. Next base: position 1,350 of record JAFIER010000148.1, on the reverse strand, counting down.
AACCACGAGCTAACTTTGATGATATTGACGAGAAAGCAGTACATATATTTCTGAAAGCATCTGAAAACGCAGGACGTTTACCAGAAAGTCACAATTTGTCTATTCCCGAACTTTTCGAAAAACTTAGATTAACTGAAAATAGTCAGTTAAAACGTGCTGCGATAGTTTTATTCGGTAAAGATCCAGGTAGGTTTTATCCAAACACATTTGTAAAAATTGGTCGCTTTGGCAATGATGATGCAGATTTGAAATTTCAAGAAACCGAAGAAGGAAATTTGATTGCTTTACTTCAAGAAGTTCTAAATCAACTCAACCGTAAATTTTTGACCAGATCCATAGAATTTGAAGGAATGCACCGTATTGAAAAAGGAGAGTATCCAGTTGCAGCCATTCGAGAAATGCTATTGAATGCTTTGGTACATAGAAATTATATGGGAGCATCTATTCAAATTCGTGTATATGACGATAAAATCAGTATCTGGAATGAAGGCACTCTTCCAGAAGGTTTAACTTTAGATGCTCTAAAACGCTCTCATTCATCAAGACCACGAAACCCAATTATTGCGGACGTTTGTTTCAAAGGTGGTTACATTGACGCTTGGGGAAGAGGAACAATAAAAATCATAGACACTTGCAAACAAGCAGCACTTCCCGAACCTGAAATGATTGAATTAGACGGTGGTTTTAGTGTAACACTCTTCAAAGACAACATTACACCCGAAAAACTAAATAAACTTGGCTTGAATGACAGGCAAGTAAAAGCAGTTCTGATTGTTAAAGAGCAGGGGAAAATTACAAATAGCAAATACCAAGAACTTTTTGACGTATCGAAGGCAACAGCAACAAGAGACTTAACCCAACTAGTTGAACACTTTGCACTTCTTGACAAAATTGGACAAACAGGAGTTGGAACAGCATATATTTTAAACGGCTCATAAACGGCTCAAAGGGTTCATAAACGGCTCATAAAGTGGGGAATATTATAAAAGCCACTTTGCTATTGTGAATGGCTTACTGATATATTGGAATATATACGGTAAAATTGATGCAGTAGAAAAATACTATCCATCAGGCGATGTTACCGAAATTTATTACACCTACGATGCCTCAGGCAACAGAATCTCTAAAACCGTATCTGGAAGTAGCGCAAGCAACACGACCTACTACATACGAGATGCCTCAGGCAATATCATGGGCATATATGTCAAAGATTTGGCAACTACTGACCCAGCCAAACTCTCGGAGCAGCCCATCTACGGTGCATCACGCCTCGGGCAGTACCGTCCCACCTACCCCAATGACAACGGCTACACCCTCACCCTCGGAGAAAGAATCTACGAACTCTCGAAC
>JAFIER010000139.1 GCA_020832465.1 Bernardetiaceae bacterium | reverse complement strand
TGTTACGAGTCGTAAGGCTCGAAAGGTTTGCCACAGGAGTCTCTACAATCGAAATCGTAACTGAAACTCTCGGCTCACTTTCATACTTCTGCCCTTGTGCTGTGGCGTAAAAAGTGGTCGTTTCCGTAATTTCGGGCGTTTGGAAAATAGATTGCGTTTGCGTGAATCGTTCACTTTCGGTTTCATTGGCATACCAATTTATCAAACCGCTTTGGTGTGTGCTTTCTGCTGCAATGCGTGCCACAGGGTTTGTAGAACAAGCATTTTGTGCAATGCTCAACGCTGGAGCTTCGGGATAAGTAAACTCCGTCGCAAAAGCAGAAGCTACATCTACACCTAATCTGGCATCTAAGCGGTAGCGGTAGCGCGTATCAGATTCTAAATTTGTATCCAAAAACTCACGCACACCTGCGCTAAAGGTGCTTACACGTACCCACTCACTCGAGCCTTGTGCTTGACGATACAGCGCATAACGTTCGGCATTAGCAGAGGCTCTCCAAGTGAGAAGAATCGAGCTTGTGTTTTGCGCTACGGCGGTGAAGTTGGTTACGGGTTCTGCCTCTGCGGGGGGTGTACTTCCTCCACCACCTGTAGCAGGCGAGACAGTTGTGAATGTCCAATCTGTAGTAGTGGTGAGCCCTGCAAAAGCATTTCCTGCGAGGTCTTCAATAGCAGTAGATGGAATCATTACGTAATATGCTGTCGATTCGTCTAAGGCTGTAGCAGGCGTAAGCGAAAATGTTGTTAGGCCACTAATCCCTGAAATGTCAAAACTTTCAATCAAAGTCCCATCATTATGATAAAGCTCTATGACTGCACCTGCTGTGCCGTTTATGGATTCAGAAAAGGTAAGCGTAAGATCCGTAGTTATACTTACTTCGGTTGCGCCATCAGCGGGTGTGGTCGAAATTAGAGTTGGTGGCGTGGTGTCCGTAGGTGTTGTAAAACTTATTTCTTCGGTATAGTCCGTGCCTGCGCTATTTGTAGCATAGCCTCTAAAATAGATGGTAACACCAGCAGGTAGTCCTGCTATCAAATCACTAAAAATACCAAGTCCGCTTCCACCTTCGGGAACGACATTTGCTCCAGCTGCCCCAATGGTTGTTGCTCCAGCGGTGATAGACCATACGATTCCCCTTTCAGAAATAATTCCACCGCCTGTACTTACTACTTCGGCCCCGAGCACGGCACTTGTTGCTTCTATATCTGTTAGGGTTGGATTATCTACAACGGGAGGATCAGAGCAGTTTGAACTTACAAAGACTTCTGAGGAGGTTGTTACACAAGATCCTGTGCCAAAATTGACAGAATAAGCAATGGCTTCATCGTCATTTACGGTAATAGATAGGGTATTTTCTCCTGTAGGAATCCAAGTGAGCAGGCTACTTGTAGGCTTAAATCTTTTGCCGTCGTTGGTCGCTCCCCATACGGTTCGGTTTCTTCCCGGTACGGCAACGGCTTGCGTACCGTCTTGATTTTCTACGCCCATAGTACGATTCGTACCGTCAGACATAATATTTTCGGAATGAATTTCGATAATATTCGTTCCCTCGTACAAAATGGCTTGTGTAGTAGCGGTTGTAGCTGCTGCACCAAAATGGGCTACGGCATCAAAATCTACAATTAAACGTCGGTTAGGGGCAGTTCCTAAGGTTTGATAACGAATCGTTCCGCCCAGTGCGGGGTTTAAATCTGCCCAAGAGATGGCTATCAAATTATTAGGATTGGCGGCATTCGGAATATTTTGCGGATTCCAAGCACCGGCAACACCAGCCGTACCACCGAAAGCCACAAGTCCGTTTGAGCCGATGTAAAATTGCGTATAATCGTTTCCGTAGAAATTAAAAGTAAAACCTACTGGCAACGCTGCACTTACGGCATCATCGCCAAGCGTAATTGATGTACCCGTTGCGCTTATATCTTCTTTATTGAAAGCAATATTTTCGACGAGGTAATTGTCTATTGGGGCTATGGCAGTAAGTGTAACCTCATCATTGCAAAAAGTCGTAGGTCCGTCAGCAGTAATAGTAGGTGCTGTAGCGGGTGGCGTATCAATGGTAACATTGAAGTTTTGAGTAGGTAGCGTAAGGCTACTATTAGAATGGGTAACATTAAGCACAAGAGTTGCCATACCTAATGCGCCCCAATCAATGGTAACTTCAGGTGTAGCTTGTCCGTCGGAAATAGTTCCGCCTGTAGCTGTCCAATTGTAGCTATATCTTGCATAATCATTAAATGGTGTACAGCCTGTGGTATTAGCCTGATAGCTTTCGCTAGTAGAAGCACAAACGACATTTTCCCCAGTGATATTAACTCCGCTTGGCGCAATAGCCTGCCAAGAAGCACCGCCTATGAGCGTTGCATCATTACTGCCAAAGGCATCAGCAGCGGTTATCCCTGCGCCGTCGTCGAAGTTCCAAAGCGATACAATACCTGTGGGTGCGGCTGTAAAATCTGTATGCAAATCGTTTTGAATTTGCACATCAGTACGCACTACGCTCCACAAACGCACCTCATCAATAAGCCCTTCGAAGAAATCTGAAGGCGTACCAGCCATTACATTTGCGCCACCAACTACGGCTGTAGGTGCGGCGATATTAGCGATTGTGGCTGTGCCTTCACTGTTTCCATTGATTAATATTTCGGCATTCGTACCCGTTTTGCGTATGGCTACGTGCGTCCATGTGTTTAATGGTAATGCCGAGATTCCCGTAAGGGCAGGCGAGCCTGTTTCTTCATATTCTAATCGGCTATCAGCGTTTAATCTAAGCGTTGCGGATTGCGTAGCATTTCCCCATGCAAAAATGCTTTGCACCGTACCTCCTACTTCGGGATATACCCAAGCTTCGAGGGTAAAGTTTGCGGGCTTAGGCGTAGTGTTCGGAAACTCTATGTATTCACTTGCGCCTTCGAGCTTAATGGCACGAGGAAGTTCAGCAGTTGTGGAGGTATTGGGGTCGTAGCCATCTAATACCATATATCCTAAGTTGCAAGGGTCGAGCCAATCTTTGAGCTGTGTAGCTGGCGTTCCTCCTGCGTCCCAAGAGAGGTCAAACTTACCATAAAAATCGGGTCCGAGTAAGTTGGTGCAAGAGGCGGCTCCTCCGTGAAGTTGTCCGATAATGCGTCCATTTTGGTCAAAAAGTGGCGATCCTGAAGAGCCGGGTTCAGTAGTGCCTTCGTCCCATACGGTTCTCCAATGATGATTGGCTGGCGGTCCGCCAAAAGAAGCTGTAGTGGGTGGATTATTATCTTTGCATATTTTTTTAATATCGCCCGAGGGGTGATGAATGCCTACTGCTTCTGTAGCAGCTTCCGTATTTCTGTTCCAGCCGTTATAATAAGGATTGTAAGAGAGGGGCACTGGCGTATTAAATTCTACCAAAGAGACATCAGACGCAGCTCTTTTGGCACGTATAGTAGCACCTGATACGCTTGTGCTTACTGTACCAGGGTAGGGATTAGTAGCAGGATTAGTACAGCCCACGGCTTCATAATTAAATAAAAACACCCAAGTAACTGTTCCGCCGGGTGCGGGCCCTCCGCAATGGTCAGCAGTAAGGAAATAAGGTGTAGCATCTTCGTTGGTGTTGTTGATAAGCGAGCCTGTACAAAAGCCCGAACCTGCGGCGGAGCTGCTCATCATCAAGGCAACCCCTCTTTTTTCGTCTTGCCAATCTACGCCAAGTGGACAGTTTACATTGATATTGCAAGCCCCTGAGTCGCCAAAACCATTACCTGATTTTTGAATTTCGCCATCACGGAGAAAAAACTGTCGGTAGCCATAATCAAATCTGCCGATATGCAACGAGGCTTTATCGCGAATATCGGCAGGTTCGTAAAACTCAAGGAAAATATCATCACTTTGTATATACCACGTCATAAACTCACGATTGGGCAAGTTGTTGATTGAAGTATATGCGCCTAAAACTTGGTTTTTATCAGCACTATAAATATGCAACTTTCCACCAATAGGCATAAAAAAGTCATCAAAAATAGGATGTAAAGAAAGTGCATCAGTAGCTTTGACTCTCAATATCCAAAGGCGGTCGCCATTCTGGAGGTCATACCACTGTCCGCTGTTGTAGGGGTTTAGTCCTACGTGAATGGGTGCTGCAAATCGGTTGGGGTGCGGCTCTCCGCGTTCGTCCTCGGCCATTAAGTCGTTGATATTAGGAGCTTCGAGGTCTATGGCAGTAAGCGTATTATTGGGAAACTGCTGTTCGAACTCTGCCGAGAAGCTGTAAGGCGTACCGCCTTGACTAATTTGTGCTAAGCTAAGCTTTGGCAGGCAAATACTTATAACTGCAAAGAGTATAAGTGCTGTGCCCTTTTGTAGTATTTTTTGTGTCATTTGAGGATTTTTATTTGTCAATAATTATGAGAAACTTATATTTTCAAACATAATCATTACAAACAATAATTCCTAATTTTGATTGCAGTAAGTAAATCATCTTGCTGTAATTAAAATAGCGACATAAAATTTGGGTGCAGTCGTGGTGTACAAGAAATTAAAATCTTATAGGACAATCTATATCATAAAAACCGCTTCGCGTGCGCAAGCTTTGTGGTGTATAAATCAAACTAATTTCGTAAGTGCCCCCCATTCCGCTTGTATTTTGAAAGGGAAAATCATAGCTAATAGCGACTGTCCAATTTTGAATTTTTACGCCAGAGACTATTGCCATGGCATCTTGGTCTATGTGTCGTGGCGATACAGTTTCAAGCGGTATTCCCCTATACCAAAGTCCCAAAAACAAAGGCTCTATTTCAATATTTGCACCTATATCGAGCTGTCGGAATGGCTGTTGCTGTTGAAAAAGCAAAGCGGGCGAGAGACGCAAACGCTCTCCTATATCAAACCTTGCGCCCCCGTGTATGGACCATCTCAAGGGTAATCGTGCTTGTCCGTCTTCGTACCAGGTGCGTGAGGGGCGTAGCAGGTGATGGGCTGCTGCACCAAGCCAAAAAGTTGAATTATATAAAAGTACTCCGGTTGCCATGTCAAAGAGATGGGCTTGTGCGTCGATGCGTTGCTCTGCAGTAGGCAATCCTGTAATTATTTCGTCTTCGAAGCGCAAATTAGAAGTTTGCAGGCGAAGGAAAGTATAATCTGCTTGCAATGAAGCACTTGCTATCCATTTTTCGGTAAGGTGAAATTTATAAGCATACATCAAAGCAGCTTGCGTTTGTGAGGTGAGTCCGGCTTCATCTTGCATCACCCAGGCTCCTAAGCCGCCCTTATCTTCACCCAGATTATAATCAAAAGAAGCCCAGAGGCTACGATAAGATTGTGCATTTTGAAACCAGCGATGGCGAAGCCCTGTGGCGGCGCGCCAATCCGATACCGTGCCAGCCGTGGCGGGGTTTAGGTAGATATTGCTGTGATAAAACTGCGTAAAATTCGGGTCTTGCGCCATACTCTTTGTATGATAAAAAAGCAGTAGCATAGCACCGAGGAGAATTAAAATGCTTTGTTTCATATTTTTTGTATAGCGCAAAAAACTCACCACTTTGTATTCACAAAGGGCGAGTTTTAGCTTTTTTAGGTGTATTTGATAAATAGTTTAGTCTTGAATTAAGAATGGCGTTTTGCCATCTGTAACGATTACTTTTGCATTATTAGACCTTCCCAACTCTCTGAAAGCCTCGATGGATAAGAATTGAAGCAATACAGGGGATAGACTTTCTGCTACAATTTCGTTGGCTTCTTTAAGTCCTTGGGCTTCAATTTTGCGTCTATCAGCTTCTTGTTTTTCTTTCATAATGACGAACTCCATGCGCTGTGATTCTTGCTCTGCTTGTAGTTTTTCTTCTATGGCGCGCGAGAGTCCAGCAGGTAGTTTGATATTTTTCATCAAAACGCCCTCAATATCAAAACCTCTACCAGCGAGACGCTCTCTCATGCGTTCGGTTACAGCTTGTTCTATTTGCGTGCGTCCTCCTCCGCTGTGCATATCCTTAGCCATAAACTGTGCACTTACGTCAGCAATAGAAGAGCGAAATACGGGTTTGATTAAATCGTCTTCATAATTTATACCTACTTCTCTCAAAATATCAATGGCTCTGCTTCGTTCTATTTTATAAAGAATAGAAATTTGTGCCCTTACGTTAAGCCCTTCTTTGGTAGGCAAATCCTCTTCTACTTTCATATTAACAGTTCGAATGGGCACGGTAAGCATGACTGTAGTAAAAGGGTTGATAAGTTTAGCCCCATCTCCTTTGATTTTGTTATCGAGCTTACCGAGTTTGCGTTTTACGCCTACTTCGTCTTGCCTAATAATGGCGCAACTTCCGAGCATAAAAACAAGAATTACAAGCGATACTGCCCAGATTTTAGGTGTTTTTTGTTGAATTTTCATGTGTTTTTTGATTTATATGTAAAAAACTGTTTTTACGAAAAATAAAACCTTTTGTTCGGTTTCTTAATAATAAGACTATTTTTTAGTCTAAAGGTTGCACGGCGGTTAGGCTAATTATATAGCTTCGCTCTACGTATCATTTTCATTTTTGCATAAGCGATTTGTTTATCAAGGTTTTGCGCATATAGGCTATCTTTTTTTTAATCTATTTTAACGCAAAAAAGCTACTTACTTTGTCTGATAACTTCAAAACAAATGTAAGTAGCTTTAGCTTGTTGTAAGCAACCACTATTATAGGCATAGCTTTGAGTGTATCTCTCTATGCGCACTTAGTGTTAATTCTGCTCAATATCATCGATGACGTTGAGTTGTTGCCTCAGGACTTCGAGCTCTTGCTCTGCCTTTTCGATTTTTTCTTTAAACTCATTTCTGAGTGCATCAGCTCGTTTTGAATTAGCAAAAAACTCGATATTGGTTGTCCATAGTTTAATGTCATTTTCTAAGCCCGACATTCTTCTTTGGATACTTCCCTCTTTTTGTTTGAAACGGCTGGCTGCGCGCGGATTTTCTTTGACGACTTTGACTTGCATGCGCGTGCGCCAATCTATTTTTTCTTTGTTATTGAGGTCTGTATTATCCAAGAATTTATTGATCGCTTCTGCAAATAGTTCTTGTGTTTCATTGATTTTGTTTCTTGGGACAAAACCAATTTTTTGGAATTCTGCATAAAAGTCTTCGAGCTTGCTTAGGTCTTTTGCTCCACTTTCAGCGAGTTCCTTAATTTGATCACAGATTTCTTTTTTCTTTTTAAAGTTATCACCGTAATCGTTATCTCGGTTTTTGTTTTGCTTTCTTTTTTGCTCAAAGAAATGATCGCAGGCGGCTTTAAATCGTGCATAAATAGATTCTCTATGCTTACCGGGCACGGATCCTATGTCTTTCCATTCTCTTTGGAGGTCTTTAAGTTCGTTAGCGGCTTTTTCCCATTCGTCGCTATCTTTGAGTGCTTCTGCCTTTTCGCAGAGTGCTTCTTTTTTGGCTAAATTTTCGTTTCTTACTTTATCAAGTTCGGCAAAAAACTCGCTTTTATGTTGAAAAAAGAGTTTAAAATTTTGCCAAAACTGTTTGTTTAGCCCTGGTGCAACTTCTCTTGGTACTGGACCTGCGTCTTCCCATTCTTTTTGTATAGCAAGTACATCTTTAGTGTTGCTATTCCATTCTTTGATGCTATCGCTTTTAAAATCTGCAAAAGGCTCTATGCGCAGGCAAAGTGCTTGCTTGATTTTCATATTGTCTTCGAGCATAGTTTTATACTCTTCGGCTACCACTCTTCGTCTGTCATAAATTTTATCAGAGGTAGCTTTAAATCGTTGCCAAAGTTCTTCTTGCTCAGATCGAGGCACGGGTCCTGTACCTTTGTACTCTTTATGCAAAGCATTAAGTTCTTTAACGGCTTCGTTTACATTTTCATACTCGAGGAGTTTTTCGGCGCGTTCGCAGATTTCTACTTTTGCTTCGAGGTTTTTCTTTCTGTCGAGCTCGAGGAGTTCTTTCTCCATTGTTTTCTGGTTATAGAAAATATCGAGTACGGCTTTGTATGACTTATACAAGTTATCAGCATCTGCGGCGGGCACGGGTCCGATTTCTCGCCATTTGGCTTGCAATTCTTTGATTTTTTCAAATTCTTGCTTTCGGCTTTTTCGTTGCTCTGGGTCTTCACTTAGTAGTGGGTCGCTGAGTGCTTTTACTTCTTCGAGTATATCTTGTTTTGCTTTGAGGTTTGCTTGTTTGCTTTGCTCAAGTTGTTCGAAGTAGTTTTTCTTTGCTTCTTTAATTTCTTTGAAAGCAGCGTAAAACTTTTCTACATTTTCATCTTGTCTAAACTCAAAAGTAGGTTTTTCGTCTTCGGAATTTGTAGTTTCTTGTGCTACTTGCTCGTCAAATTTCTTTTTAGCAGCCTCTTTGTCTTCTTGATTAAGCGCATCTATTTGATTGCGCAGGTCGTTGAGCGTGCTGTCTATACTTTTGAAATTGATTTGGCCTCCGTTTTTGACTTGGCTCAGTAGTGCTTGGGTTCGCTCGAGCACTTGCGGCTTATCGAAGTTTGAAAAATCTTCGTGTGCTGCTTCGTCTTCGAGGTCTTCACTCTCTTCGTTGTCATTCTCATCGAGCTCTTCGGTTACATACTCTTCACCTTCTTGGGCTACTGCTTCGATGGGTTCTTCTTTTGAAGTACTTTCTACTTCGTCCTCTTTTAGAGGGTTTGCGCTCATTTGCGTCTCGGGATTTTCTACCGGTGTGGTAGATGCAACGTTTGGAGTTACCTGCTCGTTGCTTTCGTTCATTTCCTTGTTGTCCATTTACTTGGTAAATTGAGGTTAGAAACCAATAATATAGTTACTTGCTGCGCCGTAGAATCGCAAAGCGATTACCTGAATGCGAATAAGCAAAGGTAATAAAAAAACGTTTTAATTCAAACGCGGATCAATCGGATAGTTTGCAAATACTTGATATTTGCCCCCCATTTTGCGTAAAAGTTTGCGCCAAGCCTTTTCTGCGTCCCATGCCAGCACTCGGCTTGGGTTGTAGCGCGAGATAATCCACGCCTCTTGTGCTATTTCAGTGGCGAGTTGCCCGCTACTCCAGCCGCTATATCCGACAAAAAATCGACAGTTTTTGGGTGTAACAAGCCCTTGCGCTTCGAGCTCTTGCAAATGCTCGATATCTCCCCCCCAGTATAAGTTTTTGGCAATGGGTTCGGCATCTTCGAGCTCGGCAAAAGAATGAATAAAATGCAGGCTATCTGTCTGCACAGGGCCGCCTTGATACAAAATATCATCAGAATCTAACATATCGGTTACGTCGCTTACCAGAAAATTACTTGGGCGGTTAAGCACCAGCCCAAAGCTACCCTCTTCGCTATGCTCGCACAAAAGAATGACGACGCGCTGAAAATTAGGGTCTGATAAAAAAGGTTCTGAAAGCAACATATTACCTTTCTCGAGGTCAAGCATGCTATTTAAAGGCTCATCAAACATATACGTTTTGCTCTTTGAAGTGAGAGGTAAAATTGATTGAATGGCAATATAAACATTCTTTATCAATTTGCAAATTTCTGGGTTCTATAACTTAGTTTTTACGATTCCCTATGCCCATCCATAAGTTAATTTCTACACTTATTCCTGCAAAAGGGCGTATTTGCATTTGTTTCGTTGTTGTGTTTTCTAAGGCTATACCCCCAGCATTTAAACGCACAAACTGAAAGGCACGGTAGCCAAAGCCCAAGTAGTAAGGTCGTCCTACTACAGGTCCTGTCAGTATCTCACCACTTGAGTTTTCAAAATTAGAAACAAATGCACCTAAAGAAAGTGAGCTATTAGACCAAAATGCGCCCGAGAAGGAACGATTACCCAAAGGCACGGAAAGCCCTACGTAAGGTGCGGCATCATACTCCACCGTTTCGGCAGAAGCCTCGCTGAGCATAACTGCACCATAACCCGCATTGATAGCCACGACATTCATTGTAGATTGTGTGGGATAGCGACTCACGTCTCTGGTTTCGGCTTTTACTAATAAAGGCGTTTTGAACAATCTCTCAATGTCTTTATAAGCCACTTCTTTTAAGCCTTCAAGGCGTTCTTGATAGTTTTGCTTGCGTGTTACGGTTTTTTGTTCTCCTTTTTTTAGATTGCTGAGGCTATCAGCAGTGGATATATTTTTATCCGTGAGTTTGCCTTTTTTAAAATTACGCATACTCTGTAAGAGTAAGGGAGAGAAGCCCTCAAATTGATTATTATCCGCATGATAAGGCTCGAGTACTTCTATGACTTGTTTATTTAGCTTTTTGTATGAACGGCGTGCGGATTGCAAAAACTTAATGCGATTGTTTTTGGGTCTGAATGTTTGCTCGAGGTGCGTATCTATGATTTTAAAAATCTCTTCTTTAAGCTCTTCTTTTTCGGTTTCGTTCATGCGGCGATGATAGCGAAATACAAAATCGTAATAACGATGGCTGCGCAATTTGTAGTTGCAAGGAATCTCGAACATGCCTTTTGTATCGCCAGAAAAGCGTTGCCAACTGTTGCTATAAAGCGGTTTGCGACGCTTGCGATTGCGATAAACCAATAACTCGACCTGCCCATAGTCCGAGGGAATCCCTCCCGAAATCATCATATAAGTCTCCGAAGGCAGTTTCTGACCGCTATTAAAATGCTGCTTTTCAATATCAAAAGTTACGGTTTCGTATTGTGCAATTAGCTTGCTATTAAGTGCAAAAAAAAGTCCTGAAAATGTAGTAATCCATAGTATTATTCTAAGCATTATGAGTTGGTTTTGGTAAAGAAAAAAATGATTCAATTTGATAGTGTGTAGTTTTTTCTACTACACGGCATCAATAGCTTTGTGTATAATTTTGCAGGCTTTGCGAATTTCTCGCTCGCTGATAATGAGCGGTGGAGCGATGCGCATAGAGTTATCGCAAAATAAAAACCAGTCGGTAAGTACGCCCATTTCAATAGCTTTATCGATAATTTTTTTGAGCAACTCAAAAGACTCAAACTCGGCTGCCATCATCAACCCCTGCCCTCTGAAAGCCAAAATGCGTGGGTGCTGGAGTAGCTCCCTAAAAAGTAATGCCTTTTTGGGCACAGATTCCATGAGTTTTTCTTTATGAATTGTATCAAAAGTGGCTATCGAGGCGGCGCAGCTTACGGGGTGGCCGCCAAAAGTGCTAATATGCCCCAAAATAGGCTCTCTGCGCAGCGTATCCATAATTTCGGAAGAAGATATAAAAGCACCAATCGGCATACCTCCTCCCATGCCTTTGGCACAAACCAAAATATCGGGCTGTATGCCAAAATGCTCAAAAGCCCAAAACTTACCCGTGCGCCCAAAACCCGCTTGAATTTCATCGAGTATCAAAAGCGCACCTACCTGATCGCAACGTTGGCGCAAAGCCTGCATATAAGCGCGCTCAGGCACACGCACGCCCGACTCGCCTTGTACTGTCTCGACAATTACAGCAGCAGTATCTGTATCAATATGCGATAAGTCTTCTATTTGGTTAAAATTGATATGATAAACTTCAGGTAGCAAAGGGCGAAATTTACGCTTAAAGTATTCGCTACCACTCACAGAAAGTGCGCCGTGGGAGGAGCCGTGATAAGCATTATGACAAGATACAAGTTTCGGACGAGCCGTATAGCGTTTGGCGAGCTTGAGTGCGCCCTCTACAGCCTCACTGCCCGAGTTTACAAAATATACGCAATCTAAACCTTCGGGAAGCGAACCGCTCAGACGCTCTGCTAACTGCACTTGTGGTGTTTGGACAAACTCCCCATAGACCATCAAATGCATGTATTTGCGAAGTTGCCGTTTAACGGCATTAACCACTCGAGGGTGTAAATGCCCTACATTGCTTACGCCAATGCCCGAGATTAAATCAATATATTTTTTGCCTTTTCGCCCATACATATACACCCCTTTTGCATTCAAGATTTCTAAAGCCAAAGGAAAATCAGAAGTTTGGGCAACGTGAGACAGAAATAAAGCGCGTGTAGAAGGCATATAAAATTTTTTTGAATGATTTGAACAACTTTGATAAAGTTTTGGACTTTGTCAAAAGTAAACTTATCCGACTATAACTTCCGTGAAGTCTTTAAGATAGCGGTTAGCTACTTCTTGTAATCTCTCTGCGGTTATTTGGTTAATAGTTTGGACATAGTTATCGTAATGCGTATCTTCTAAGGCTTGATAATAAATCAAATTATAACGACCAGCAATCGAGAATATGCTTGAGAGCGAAGAGAGAAATGAACCAGCCATATAATTTTTGACAATCTCAAGCTCGTCAGCTGTAACAGGCTCATCGCAAAGTTTTTGCACTTCTTTATAGATTTCGTCACAGGCTTCATTGCGATTATCTTTGCGTACTTCTGCACCAATTTGCATATAAGAAGCCGATTTTAAAGTAGCAACGCGCGAATGGACTCCGTAAGTAAGTCCTTTTTCTTCACGTAGATTTTGCATAAGTCTTGAGCCAAAGTATCCACCCAAGATGGTATTCAAAATTTTAAAATCAAAATAATCGGGGTGGCGAATGTCCATTATTGTTTTGCCAATACGCAAGGAGCTTTGCATCGCTTTTTCGCGCTCTTGATATATTTTTTGCATAGGCTGTGGCTCTGGCTTAGCCAATATAGCTTCTTTGGGTAATTTGGCATCGGGCTGCACAAAGGTCATTTTACCAATCGTATCACTAATCAAATGGCGTGTATTATCATCAACGTGCCCCACAACAAAAACATCAAAAGGGGCATTTTGAACATTATTTTGATAAAAATTAAGCAAATCAGCACGCTCAATAGCGCGTAAATCATTTGCTTCTAACTTGCGTCCGTAAGGGTGTGTACCAAATAAGGTTTCTAAAAAAAATTGTTGTGCTTTGTAGCTATTTTTTTGTTCGTTTATGAGCAAATTTTGTAGCCCACGCTTGCGACTAAGCTCAAGCTCTGTTTCTGGAAAAATAGAATCTGAAAGCAACTCACAAAACAAAGGCAGTAGCTCGGGCAAAAAACGATTGATGGAATAAAGACTTACGGTAGAAAAATTATTTCCCGCACTAAGTTCAAAATAAGCACCATAACGGTCTAAATGCTGAGCAATTGTATCGGCATCTTTCGTTGCCGTACCTTGCGAGAGCATGCTTATCGTAAAAGAAGCTATAGCGGAGTTTTGAGCATGAACTTTACCTACTGGAAAAAGAAGCTGAATTTGTGTAAGCTCCTGCTCACAAGCATCAAATATATAGCATTTGCTACCATTAGCAAGCACTGTTTTTTGAGGTTTAAAAAATTCAAAATTTTCAACAGGCGAAAAAGAAGGTGCTTCTTGGCGCTTGAGTATCATTTAAATTTGGGGGGGTTTAGTATAAGGTAAAATATTTGTTATGCCACTTTTAGACCGCTTTTAGCACTAAACATTTGATAAAAAACTGTTCTTTCTAAGGCAAATTTCAAAGGTTGCAAATATAAGCATTTACTGCTAAATATGCACTATATATGGCTATTTCTTCTAAGAAAAAGCTTTATATGCTATGGTTTTCTATTTTTTTTGTATAGCTTTGAAACATTTTGTTTGCATACCATCAAAAATTAAAATACAATGCTTTTAGAAAATCGTAAGGTACTGGTTACGGGCGGCGCGGGCTTTATAGGTACTAACCTCTGTGAACGACTGCTTTTGCAAGGTAATAAAGTCATCTGTTTGGACAACTTCCTCACGGGTAGCCGTCAAAATATTCAAGGATTTTTATCCAACCCTAATTTTACGCTCATCGAGGGCGATATTTGTAACCTCTCGGACTGCCAGCGAGCGACAGCAGGCGTTGATGTTGTTTTACATCAAGCAGCGTTAGGCTCAGTGCCACGCTCTATTGAGAATCCTATTCGCACTAACGAAATCAATATCTCGGGTTTTTTGAATATGCTTGTAGCGACAAGAGATGCCAAAGTTAAGCGTTTTGTTTATGCCGCCAGCTCCTCGACGTATGGCGACCACCCCGACTTGCCCAAAGAGGAAGATAAAATTGGCAAACCCCTTTCTCCTTATGCCGTAACCAAATACGTAAACGAACTTTATGCCGATAACTTTGCAAGATTGTATAATATGGAGGTTATTGGACTGCGATATTTTAATGTTTTTGGTAGAAGGCAAAGTCCACAAGGGGCTTATGCAGCCGTAATTCCCAAATTTATTGCCGCTTTGATGCGACACGAAGCTCCCGTAATTTATGGCGATGGTTTGCAATCACGAGATTTTACGTATATAGAAAATGTGTTGCAAGCCAACCAGTTGGCAGCGACAGTAGAAAATCCTGCCGCCCTCAATCAAGTGTATAATGTAGCCTACGGCGAGCGCACCACTTTGCAAGATTTGGTGAAACACCTGACTAGACTGCTCGGCAAATATGATGCGGATATAGCCCACATCAAAGCCAAGCACGGCGACCCACGTCAGGGCGACATCAAACACTCCTTAGCCTCGGTAGAAAAAGCCAAACAATTGTTGGGCTACAACCCCAAACATAATTTTGAGCAAGGGCTACGAGAAACCGTAGATTGGTTTTGGGCACGGCAGAAGGCTTGAGCATAAATTTCATACATATAGGTTATATTGGCTCATTCAACTTCTAACCTTGAAGTTTCACCGACTGTGGCAGATAGCGAAATTTTAACTTCATTAGACAGAATCCAACTCTTTTCGCCCACACCAAAATCTAACCTATTAACGGCAAAACTGCCTTTGAGCGTGTAGCCTTGTTTGTTCGTTTCATAACGAAGAGGAAAAGTAATTTCTTTGGTTTTGCCTTTGATAGTCAAATCAAAAACACCATTGAAGTTATTTTTGCCTTGCCCTTGAATGATGGATTTAGATTTGAGCGACAGTTGTGGGTAATTTGCTATATCAAAATAATCTGCTTTGCGCAAATGCGAATCACGCATGCTGTTGTCAGTATCAATCGTTTGAGCCTCTACTTGGGCTTTTATGCTACTTTTATCGAGATGCTCGGGGTCAAATTTAATATCAGCCTCGAGACCTTTAAATGTACCATTGACTGTAAAACCCGCATTTTTGATAGCAAAGTTAATCTTATAAGCAGAAACCTGCCTCTGCGCTTGTACATGCTGGGCAACACCAAGTATCAAAAAACAACTTATCAAAATATATCCTCCAATCATAAAAGTTATTCGTGTTTAATTTTTGTACGTAATACTGATAACTCGTAGTCAAAAACTATAATTCTTTGAGAAATGTTATTTTGCGAACCTAATTGTATGAATTAAGGCTCGTGCGTGTACTCTCACAAAGATTTCCAATTGCGCTAATCCTATTTTTTTTAGGTTTACGAAAAAAAACGAAAAAAATAGTATGCAAACATAACATTTTTTTCAATCGGTTTGTTTTTGTCTTCGAAGGATTTTATATTTGTGGAATAGCTTTTTAGTTATGAAAGTTTTTCTATATTCAATGATTCCTTGTATATTGCAGGATTCAATAAACCAAAAACCTCATTTAAACGATTTTTTATATGAAAATATTAGTTTGCATTAGCCACGTACCCGATACGACTTCAAAGATTAAATTTTCGGACAATGCTTTGGATACCAATGGTATGAGCTTTGTTATCGGACCTTACGATGATTATGCTTTAGCACGTGCTGTGGAGTTGAAAGAATCGCATAAAGCAACGGTTACCGCTATCAACGTAGGCAAATCAGATACAGAACCTACGATTCGCAAAGCATTGGCTATAGGTGCTGATGATGCCATTCGGGTAGATGCCGAGCCTATTGATGCTTTTTTTGTAGCTACACAAATTGCAGAAATTGCTAAATCTGAAAATTATGATTTGATATTGATGGGACGTGAAGCCAGTGATTACAATGGCGGTCAGGTGCATGGAATGGTAGCCGAGATGTTGGATATGCAAGCGATTGTACCTTGTATGACGCTTGATATAGATGGCAATACGGCTACAATGACCCGTGAGATAGAAGGAGGAAAAGAAATTATTACTTGCGATTTGCCATTTGTAGCGGGTTGCCAAGAGCCAATAGCTGAATGGAAAATACCCAATATGCGCGGTATTATGATGGCACGCAAAAAGCCACTTAAAGTTGTGGAAGCCGTACAGCCTGAGGTGCTTATCGAGACTAAATCTTACGAACTTCCACCCGCACGTTCAAACTGTAAGATGTTTACATCTGATGATATGGCATCGCTTGTACGCGCACTCAAAGAAGAGGCAAAAGTAATCTAAAAAGCCTCGTTTTGCATTATTTTTATCATTCCAAAACAACAAACAAGTAATCATGTCAGTATTAGTATATATAGAAGCCGATAACGGCACAATCAAAGGTTCTTCTATTGAGGCAGCTTTTTATGCAAGCCAAGCCGCAAAAGGACAAGCTGTAACTGCAGTTGTTACAGATAAATTAGAAGATAGCGCAATAGGCGAGCTCGGTAAGTACGGCGTGCAAAAAGTCTTGAAAGTAAGCGATGAGCGTCTGGCCGAAAAGCCCGTAGCACCTATTGCTACTGCTATTGCAGCAGGTGTAGCCGAAAGCGGTGCAAATCTGGTCATTATGGCACGCTCTTCACTTACTGATGCCGTAGCTCCTCGCTTAGGTATCAAAATCAAAGCTGCTGTTGCTTCTAACGTTGTAGCCTTACCAAGCCAAGAAGGTGGAGAGTTCGTAGTAAAAAGAAGTATTTTTACAGGAAAAGCCTTTGTTGACGTCGCATTAAAAGGCGATAAAAAAGTAATCACCATTAAGAAAAATAGTGTAAGCCCACAAGCTACAGACTCTGCCTCCGTAGATATCGCTTCGCTTGATGTTAATTTCGGTGATAAAGATTTTTCTATTACACTCAAAGATGTCAAAAAACAAGAAGGGGATATCTTGCTCCCAGAAGCAGACTTGGTAGTCTCCGCAGGTAGAGGGCTTAAAGGACCTGAAAACTGGTCTATGATTGAAGACCTTGCCAAAACATTAGGAGCGGCTACTGCATGCTCAAAACCCGTATCAGATATGGACTGGAGGCCTCACCATGAGCACGTCGGACAGACAGGTATTAAAGTTAGCCCTTCACTCTACATCGCAGTAGGAATTTCTGGTGCTATTCAGCACTTAGCCGGTGTAAGCTCTTCCAAAACTATAGTAGTCATTAACAAAGACGAAGAAGCACCATTTTTTAAAAATGCTGACTACGGTATCGTAGGTGATGCTTTTGATGTAGTGCCTAAACTTACAGAAGCTTTAAAGAATGCTTAATTGAATAGATAATTCTGACTTCAAACAAAACAAATAAAAAACGAGCCTTATCATTATTAGCAAAAGAGAGGCTCGTTTTTTATTTATCATTTTTCAATAACTCGCTACGCAACTAAAGCCTATCAAAACTATCCCCGACAATATCCCTATCCATACACAACACTATTACCTACCTTAAACCCCTTGTAAAATCCGTATTTTTATTGTTTTGAATCCTGCCACCGCCAGTCCAGATAAAATATCTCTTTGAGAAATGCCGCCTCTAAGCCCATTTTTACATCAATGTATAATAAAATGCTTATGGCTTTGAATTACAATATCAAACATCATAATCCTGCTAATCAATAGCTAAGTTTGTTTGAAAATGAGAAGTGTTTAGCCCATACAATCCCATATTCCAAACTAAGTTCCTAAAAAAATATAACTTTATACATCTTTTTTTGCTTTTTTTGCGTATCATATCAAGCAATAATCTTACTTAAATTTCAGTAGCCTTGATATTATCAAATTAACCTTTGTAAAAACTCGAAATCTCGTCCATTATGTCTATACTCCTACCTTCACTCAAAAAGATTTGCTCATCTTTACTGATTGCATTTTTAAAACCCTACTTTTTTGTAGCGAAATCTTTGAATAAGTCATTAGCTATTATGTGTTTTTTTGCAATATTATTTGCAATCAATACCGTACAAGCACAAATAACATCTACTGCTACAGGCGGAAACTGGAACGAAGGCAGTACTTGGATAGGTGGAATAGCACCCACTGAAACTCAAGATGTAGTCATTGCCACTACGGGCGCAAATACAGTAACGCTGACGGCCAATGCCACTTGTAATAATCTGATAATCAATGCAGATGCAACGCTTAATCCTGCAAGTTTTAATTTTACAGTAAGTGCTGATGCTATCATCAACGGTACTTTTAATGATCCTACAGCAGGGGGTACGAATACCTTCTTAGGTACAGTTACAAATAACGGAACAGTAAGCTCTAACAATGATTCATTTTTTGTTTTTGAAGGGAATATAATCAATTCAGGAGTTTTCACAATCAACTTGAATTATAGCTTTAACGCACCACTTGCTATCACGCCAAATGCAAATATGACTTTTGCAGGCAACGGTAATGTCAATGCCAATATCACCATCAACGATGCACCAGGCACCCTAACTTTTAGCACTACCGTAGGTGAAACACTCATGATCGCAGACGGAGTTACGCTTACGAATAATCATCAAACTAATGTTACCTTTACAAGCCTAGGAGACATAAACGGTGCAGGTACGTGGTTACAAGGCAATGGGGCAGTTTTATATCATTTTTCGGATAAGCCAATTTTAATTACCAATTTTGATGCTACTACCAACCCCAATACTGTTCGCTACAATAGAACTGATGGACAGCAAATTCGAGGTGGAGGGTATCATAATATTATCTTTGAAGGACTAAATAACAAAAATCTTCTCGGTGATATCCAAATCAGTGGCAATATGGTTATTCAAGGAATTGCAACAATATCTTTAAACACCTATAACCTTACCTTACTTGGCAATCTGATCAATAACTCCCCAGGTGGAATAGGGAATACAGACGGCAATTTCATCTTTGCAGGCACAGCCCCACAGACCGTAGGTGGAACTCTACCCCTAAACTTCCGCAGCCTTACCCTCAACAATACAGCCACAACACCAGCCGATAGAAGGGTAGAATTTATAGGTACTACACTAGGCTATGGTGTAATAAATGCCCTTAATCTAACCTCAGGGCGTTTTATGATGAATACTAATTCCTTAGGGCTTGCTACAACAGCCATACTCACCGTAGCAGCGGGCAGCTGGGTAGAAACTAATGACACAGGTAGATTTGTTAGAAACTCGCCTGGACTTTTCCCCGTAGGAAGTGCTATGCAGTATCAGCCCGTCGTGTTAGATAACCTAGTTCCAGGTGGTGCAGATGTGCGCTTCGGTACGCCTACACCTCCGTTCCCTGCGGGTGGCGTAGGGTCTTGGTTTATCAATAATGGCAGTGTAGCTTCTAATATTACTTTTCAAAATCCACAAGGTGGCGCGCTCACACACGGTACATCGCAGGTAAATAGGAATGATGCAAGTTGGATAAGCCTTGCTACGACTTATCCTGCAGCTGATGATTATAGCACTAATTTTAACTTTATAGATTTAGAAGAAGAATTTGGTATATTCTCCATACTTGACTACGAAATCACCACCACAGATGGCAACCTCATCATCACTGACCTAAGCGGCAATGGCGAAACACTCACAATGGCACAAAACGGCGCAAATATCCGTTTCACCAATAGCAATACCTCTCGCACTTATTCCATTGATGGCGGTCTTGTTACACCCTTCACAACACCTGCTGATATTCCTTTGGCGGGTTTAACGTCCATCACCATCAATGCCGAAGGTGGCGATGATATCATCAATATCGGAGCATTTACTGCAAACCTTCCCTCGCTTACTATCAATGGCGGTGTAGGCGATGACGTTGTGAACTTTAATGGGAACATCACTTTTTTAGCAGATGCCAACTTAGATGTGGACTTGCAAGATGATGATTTGAATCCGGGGATAGACCGAGTATTTTTTGCAGGAAGTATTCAAATCCAACTACAAGGCAGTGGCGAAGCACTGATAAAAGTAAGCCGCAACATTTTCTTCTCTAATTTTAGTAGGCTTAGAACCGTCAACGGTGACCTTACCTTAGAAGCCAACCGACAGCCAACCCCCACCAATGGAGAATTTGAGGGCATTAGAATAGGAGCTAACACGGTAGTAGATATTACTGGTTCGGGGACTTTGAGGGCACTTGGCAGAGGCGGAGTTACAACTACTGCATTTACGCCTGTTCAGGGCATTCAGATAGATGGTGGCAGCTTGATAGGAGGCGGAAATGGTACAGATAACATCATAGATGGCATAGCTGGAGCAAGCCCTAATACTGCTTGTAGGGGGGTGAGAGTGCAAGGTACAGCCGCAATCATTAGCTCAAATGGTGGTAATGTTTCCGTAACTGGCGTAGGCAATGGAACAACAGGTTCAAATGATAATGTTGGTGTAGGGGTGAATAATGGTCGTATATCTGCGGACGGCACAGGCAATGTGATGGTAAACGGTACAGGAGGCAATTTTGGAGGAGGTAGTATTGGCGTTTCTGTAGTGGGTGGAACCATTGAAGCTCCTGGTGGAGATGTTACTGTTATTGGGGTAGCTGGTGGAAACGACATCAACAATAGAGGGGTAAGCATACAAACGGGACTATCAGCAGGGATAATTAGTGCCGCAGGTACGGTTACGGTCAATGGCACGGGTTCTACAACAGCAACTACAAGTACCACAGGAAATCATGGGGTTTCTGTTTCAGGAGCAAACTCCCGCATCGTTTCTACGGCAGGGATAGTGAACGTAACTGGGCAAGGAGGAAATTCTGGCTCAATCAACGATATTACCTATGGCGTATTGGTTACAGGGGCAACTACCGCAAGAATTGCATCAGAAGGAAATGGCGACGTAACCGTTATAGGTATAGGAGGTAATAGCAGCTTGGGTGTTAATCATAGACACTACGGCATAGGTCTTACAGCTGGAGGCAGGATACTCGCACTGGGTTCAGGCAACGTAAATGTAACAGGTACAGGCGGGGCAGCAGCCACAAACAACAACTATGGTGTAAGCATCATAGACAACAATTCGCGTATCACCTCTTCGGGTGGAAATGTCAGCGTGATAGGCACAGGTGGAGCGGCTGCGACTACTACGGGCAACGTTGGGGTTTTCGTCCAAGCAAATGGCAGAATCACCGCTGGAGGAGCAGGCACAATTACAGTAGAAGGCACAGGAGGTGCAGGCACAGGCAACAACAACCATGGATTAAGGGTATCAGGTGCTAATGCACTTATCACTTCTACTGCAGGTGCTATCACCGTAACTGGTACAAAAGGAGGCAGCACCAATGTGAATGTGGCTGATGTTTGGCTTGATGGTGGTGGGCAAATCACTTCTACCTCTACAAGTGCAGGCATCACAATCAACGGTCAGGTAGTGGGCATACGTCCTAATACCACAGGCATAGATGTCATTACTGATGCTTCGCAAAGCCTTACCTTAGGTGCAGGTTCAAAGCTCAACTTACTCATCAATGGCACAACCGTAGATACTCAATACCAACAACTTAACGTAGAAGGGCAGATAAACCTCAACAATGCCGAACTTACCTTCTTAGGTAGCACCCACCCACCCACCATAGGGCAGACCTTCATCCTTGTAGAAAATGACGACGCAGATGCTATCATAGGCACATTTGCAGGCTTACCTGAGGAAGGTATAATTCCTAATTTCTTAGGCTCTGGTCTTAACGCACAAATTACTTACCTTGGGGGCGATGGCAATGATGCAGTTATTACGGTAGAAAGTGCGAATTACTACACACTTGGTAACGCCACTTGGAATATCAATAGCAACAACTGGTCATTAGATGGTACAAACCCCTGCGATTGTTCGCCTGCGGGAGCACCAGACGCGACGGTTTATATTCGCAATAATCATGTCGTTACGGTTGCAAATGCAGCCGATATAGCTTTGGATAATATCGTAGAGCTACAAGACGATGGCGTACTTACCTTAGAAAACGGCAACACCAACGCCATCGCTACGCTCACAACCTCGGCTGGCTCTACGATAAATCTTTTGGCGGGTAATTTTAACTTGGCTGACCCTGCCGCTACGACCATCAACGGTACAATCAATCGCCAAACCACAGGCACATTCCCTAATGGGCTTACTTTTGCCGACGGTTCGGTGTATAGGCATAATATTCCAAATTCAGGCATCAACGTACCTAATGCCACTTGGCAGCCCAATTCTACTTGCCGCATACAAGGAACAGGTACAGCTGCGGGGCAAAATGTTGGAGGTTTTGGTGGACAAACCTTTGGAAACCTGATTTGGGATAGAAATCAAACAATTCCACATACCTTCTTTCAAGGAGGAGCAAGCACTGTAAATGTGCAGGGGGACTTTAGAGTTATTCAAACAGGCTCACTCTTCAATTTTGTTAATACAGGATTTCTCGGTAACCATACATTAAATGTAGGCGGAAATTTTATTGTACAAGGTGGTTCTGTTTTTATGATGCGTAATGGTACAGGAACTTGTACGATAAATGTTGATGGTAATTTTACGCGCTCAGGAGCAGGCAGCTTTACATTCTCCGGGAGTACAACAAATGCAGCAGGTTATACTGCCACCTTACGAGTAGCAGGTAATTTTAATTTCGGGACTGCCAATATGCCTTATTCTACTTTTGGTACTGGGTTGCATGCCGCTGTTTTAGAGTTCAATGGTACTGCCCCTCAGACTTTTAGTAGTTTGTCCATAAATTATGGAGCAGGCACACCTGCAAATTTGCAGATAATAGTTAATAACCCAACTCAAGTAAACCTGAATGGAAATATATCTTTCCCAAACAATGTGTTGCCTATAGATTTGGATATTCAGCAGGGCACATTCAATATGCAAGGCAATTCCGCTACGATTAGTCGTGTAATAGGAAGTTCGCCTAATACATTACAAATAGGAGACGGTGGTTTGCTAAATATAAGAGGAGCCAACAGCACCTTCACAGGCACACTCACCGCCGATGCCAATAGCACGATAAACTACAACAGCACCGCTGCCCAAAACATCTTTGCCCCCTCATCGGGCAGCTATGGCAACCTTACTTTAACCAATGCCAATACCAAAACTCTTTTGGGAGATATTAGCCTGATAGGAAATTTTACCAACAACGCTGGGGTAGCGAATTTTAATCCGAATACCTTTGGGGTGAGTTTTATAGGCACTACTGCCCAAGCCATAGGCGGTACAAGTGGCACAGATTTCGCCCTTCTGACTATCGATAATACCGCAAATGTAAGTTTAGAACAATCCATAAATACCCAATCCTTGCATTTAGAAGCAGGAAGACTCATTTTGGATACTCACGATTTTGGCTTCTCGGGTACTGCTGCTGATATTACACGCACCAATGGCTGGGTAGAAACTAATGACATAGGTAGCTTCATTCTGCTAAGTGCAAATCCAAACTTTACCTTCCCCATCGGAGATGCTGCTGATTATCAACCTTTGCGCCTAAGCAATGCTGTTGCCAATGCAAGCGTGCGTTTTGGCGCACCTACCGCCCCCCTCACAGGTGGTACTGCCTCTTGGTTTGTGCAAAATGACGGGGCTACTTCTGATGTCGTTTTGGTCAATCCGCAAGGGGCTGGTATTGTATCCAACTTTTCTAAAATTCAGGAATACACCGCTGATTGGGACGCACTACCTATCACCAACTACCCCGCTGCCGACGAATACCGCACGCCTGCTTATAATTTTGATGCAAGTGTGAGAGAATTTGGTATAAAAAGCGGAAATCCTTTCATCACTACTTGGATAAGTCCTAACAATCAAATAACTATCCCTACTGTAGCTGGTGGTTATAATTATACTGTCTATTGGGAAAATACAAGCGACCCCCTCGATAACGGCACACTAATAGGACAGACAGGAAATGCAACTATCACAGGCTTGACTGCTGGCGCAACCTATCGCGTAGAAATTTCAGGTGCTTTTCCTCGTATTTTCTTTAATGGTGGATTAGAGGGGCAACAGACTATGAGAATACGCACCATAGAACAATGGGGGGATATTGTCTGGACCAATATGGCATTTGCATTTCGTGGTTGTGCAAATCTTACCTATAACGCTGTTGATACGCCAAATTTTACAGCAGTAACAGATATGACTCTGATGTTTTACGCTTGTACCGCTTTTGATGGTAATGCTACGATGAATACTTGGAATACTTCTAATGTAACAAATATGAGTTATATGTTTAGAGGTGCATCTTCGTTTAATGCACCTATTGGCAACTGGAATACCTCTAATGTAACAGATATGAAATGGATGTTTAGAGGTGCATCTTCGTTTAATCAACCTATTGGAGATTGGAATACTGAAAATGTAACACATATGGGCTGGATGTTCTGGGAAGCATCTTCTTTCAACCAGCCTATTGGTAACTGGAACACTGGAAGTGTGACAAATATGACACACATGTTCTTTGATGTTAGCTTATTCAATCAGCCTATTGGAGATTGGAATACAGGAAGTGTAGTAGATATGAGCCACATGTTTAGAGGTGCATCTTCGTTTAATCAACCTATTGGCAACTGGAATACCTCTAATGTAACAGATATGAAATGGATGTTTAGAGGTGCATCTTCATTTAATCAACCTATTGGAGATTGGAATACTGAAAATGTAACACATATGGGCTGGATGTTCTGGGAAGCATCTTCTTTCGATCAGCCTCTTAGCGACTGGAATACCTCTAATGTAACAAATATGACACATTTGTTTTTAAGTGCTAGTGCCTTCAATCAAGATATCGAAGTTTGGAATACTGCAAATGTTACCAATATGAGCTTGATGTTTCAGAACGCCACTTCATTTAATCAAGCACTTGGAGGTTGGGACATTAGCTCTATCAATGATAATGCTACTCAAAGCATGCGTGATATGCTCGACAACTGCGGCATGGATGTAGCCAACTACGACGCTACCCTCATCGGCTGGGCTGCTAATCCAAGTACACCTAATAACGTTACTTTGGGTGCAGGGGGGCGTACTTATTGCGCTGCCGAGAGCGATAGAAATGATATACTTGTGAGCTTGAAAAGCTGGAATATTACGGGGGATAATTTAGATGCTACGGCTTGTATTCCTGCGGGTGCTTTAAACTTTGATGGTGGAGATGATGCTGTAGAAATTCCACATAATGCAGCTTTTAACTTCAGCGCAGGCTCAGGCAATGACTTTACCATAGAAGTATGGACAAAAAAAGATATTGGCTCAGGTGATACAAGAACAATTATAGAAAAATGGAACAATAGTGCTGGTGAGCCTGCACCATTTATTTTGCGTAGAACAGATGCAGCTGCACACTTTTCGCGTTATGCGGGGGGGGCTACAATAGTAAATCTTGCTGCGCCTTGTCCTGATGATGGTCTGTGGCATCATATTGCCGCAGTCAAGAAAGATAATGACCTTTATCTGTATGTTGATGGTGTATTAGGAGACACAAACACAGATTTCGATGCTACAACTAATTTGAGTAACACAATATCTATAAAAGTCGGTTTGAGTGCTTCTAGCGTCTCACCACGCAGTGGGGCTAGTCGCTATTTCCCCGGCGATATAGACGAACTGCGTATATGGAATGTAGCGCGAAGCTGTAGTGAAATTAACGAAGGCTTAAACTGCGAACTCGAAGGCTCAGAAGCAGGACTTCTCTCTTACTATAAGTTTAACGAAGGAATTGCAGCAGGCAATAATACTGGACTTACAACCTTGACAAATAGCGGTTCAGTGGGTGGAGATGGTACACTCCATAGCTTTGCACTTACGGGCTCAAACTCTAACTGGGTTGCTGGCAACCCAAGCATATCGGGCAGTTGTACCTTCACGGGTGCATATCCAGAAGTTGCTATTTTCGGAAACACCGTAGAAATTATTAGTGGTACGACAACCCCAGAACTCTCTAATGGAACCGACTTCGGGCAACTCAATGTAGGCAGTACGAGCGTGCAGAATTTTATCATTGAAAACAACGGTACAGCAGACCTTACCCTATCTTCTATTGATGTGGCAGGACCCGATGCAGGCAGTTTTGTAGTCGGTGATATTACTTTTCCAACAGTAGTTCCTGCTGGTGCAAATACTACTTTTAGTTTAAGCTTTACAGCGTCAGCAATAGGGCTGCAAAGTGCAAGCATTACTGTCAATAACGACGCTTGCAATAATGGGGAATATATGTTTGCCGTGCAAGGTGAGGGGGGAAATGCCTTCATCACCACTTGGGAAACCACTACCGCAGGCGAAACGATTATCATTCCACACAATAGTACAGGATATAGCTTTACCATAGACTGGGGGGATGCCACAGTAGAAAACCTTACCGATGCCGATGCGCCTTTTACGCATACGTATGCTACGGCAGGTACTTATACCGTTTCAATTTTAGGAAATTTTCCGCGTATTTTCTTTAATAACAGTGGTGATAGACTCAAAATCCGAACCATAGAACAATGGGGAGATATCGCCTGGACGAGTATGCAATCTGCTTTTTATGGTTGTGAAAACCTTACTTATAATGCTAACGATGCCCCTGACCTGACGGGAGTTACAAGTATGAATAGTATGTTTAGAGGCTGTACTGACTTTGACGGAAACCCTACTATAAATACTTGGAATACAGAGATAATCACAACTATGGGACTGCTATTTGCCGAAGCAACTACTTTTAATCAGGATATAAGCGATTGGAACGTAAGTGCTGTTACGGATATGAGTAGAATGTTTCGCAATGCTGTAAGTTTTGATAATGGTGGGCAACCGCTTAACTGGGACAATACAGGTGCTGTACAAGGTATGACGGATATGTTTCGTGGAGCAACTGCTTTTAATCAAGACATCAATAGCTGGGACGTAAGTGAAGTCATAAACATGAGCGCTATGTTTCAAGATGCCACCGCATTCAATCAAAATCTTGATAATTGGGACGTAAGCTCAGCTTTTGTAATGACCAATATGTTTAATGGCGCTACAAATTTCAATCAAAGTTTAGCAAACTGGCAGCTTAGCACAACCCTTCCTGCACTTCTTGACAACATGCTCGATAACTCTGGTATGGATTTAGCCAACTACGACGCTACCCTCATCGGATGGGAAGCATTAACTACAATACCAACAGGAGTTACACTTGGCGCATTAAACTTGCAATATTGCGAAGCAGAAGCCGAACGTAATAGTCTTCTGAGCATATATGGCTGGACTATAAATGATGATAGCCGAAACTGCCCCCCTCAAATCTCACTTGCAGGCAATAGCACAGCTATTTCAAACGGAAGCACTACACCACTCGTAGAAGACCACACTGATTTTGAAACCGTAGAAGGCTGCGGGGCTACGAGTTTTACACGCACTTTCACCATTAACAACACAGGCGATGCGGATTTAAATCTCACAGGTGCGCCCTTGGTAGAAATTACGGGAGCAGGAGCAGCTATGTTTAACCTAACTACTACACCAACTACGCCAGTTCTACCGGCCGCAAACACCACTTTTGTCATTACTTACACGCCCACAACAGTAGGAATTCACGAAGCCACTGTGAGCATTACGAGCAATGACCCCAATACACCGAGTTTTAACTTTGCCATTCAGGGTGAGGGTACCGATGCTACGCCACCACTGATTGAAGACTGCCCCACAGACATTACACAAGAAACAGACTTAGGTACTTGCAATGCCATTATAACCTGGACGGCCCCTACAGCATCTGATAACTGTACATTGGCGAGCTTTACAAGCACCCATGCACCTGGTGATGTATTTGCCATAGGTACAACAATCGTTACCTACACCGCTGAAGACGCAGCGGGCAATACAGCTACTTGCAATTTTGAAGTTACTATTACAGATGATGAAGCACCCACAATAACTTGCACTGATATTACTCAAGCTAACGATGCTGGCGCATGCGAAGCCATAGTAAACGTGCCAGCACCGACAATTGCAGATAACTGTACTCTAATCGGAGATTTAGTTTTAATCAATGATTTCAACGGCACTGCCGACGCTTCCGACACTTACCCTGTAGGTACAACTACCGTTATATGGACTGTAACTGACGCAGCAGGAAATTCCGAAAGTTGTGCCTTTGAAGTTACTATTACAGATGACGAGCTACCTATACTCACTGCAATGACCGATTATGTGCGCAATACCGATGCGGCTGTTTGTACGTTTACGAACGACGATATTCCCGACGGCGTAGCCACGGATAACTGCGATATTGATTTTTACACTTACGAACTCACGGGTGCAACCATAGGCACACTCACAAGCCTTGCAGGCGTTGAGTTTAATGTAGGTATAACCACCGTAAGTTGGACTGCCACTGATATAAACGGAAACCTTTCGGTAGCTGATGACTTTGAAATAGAAGTCGTGCCCGTGGTAGAAATTCTAACTCAGCCCACCGATCAATCCATATTAGTAGGCGCAAATGCTACTTTTACTGTTGAAGCAGAAGGCACAGGAATTGTATATCAATGGTTTGAAAATGGAACGTCTCTTACCGATGGGGGAGCTTATAGCGGTACAACTACGGCGACCTTAATTGTAGCTGGCG
>JAFIER010000134.1 GCA_020832465.1 Bernardetiaceae bacterium | reverse complement strand
TAATTTTACCCTCCAAGAGGATACCATTAGAATTTAATATCTTGATATGGCACAAACCCCTAAAAAAGTAGTGTGCCTAAAATTTATCAATAGAAATCATATCTTTTAATGCCAAGTCTATAGCAAACTACTTGTGCATTTAAGTTGGCTACTTTAAACAGTCTAATAAAACTTATAAAAATAAGAGTTTTGAATAAGCCTTAGCATCTGTCCTTGTCTCTAACTTTATGAATGCAATTTAATAGTTATTTAAACTGATAGCAAATTTAATGAAAGCTTTTACCCCTTCAGTATCCCTTCAATATATAACAAACTGATTATCAAAGCACAAATCTACTCTTCAAGCTATATATAACATTTAAAATACCTAAAAAAAACTCCTTATCGCAGTAAAAAAAAGAAAAATTAAGCGCCCCCTATACATTTTAAGATGCCATGATTAGGGTGCAGATTAAATCAAAAACAATTGAAGTATATATGACGTACCTACCCTTCAACTACCCTTCAAATTGATAAAAAATACTGTTTAAGTATCGTATATAGGTTTTTGATGCTGTTTTTATAAAAAAGAGAGCTTAGCCTTATGCCGTTTGTTTTTTTTGTTTTTTTTATCTATTTTGCTTAGATATTGATTTAGTTTGTCATCGTTTGGATTTTGATTTAATTTATGAATAGCAATACTACTAAATATACGGCGAGCATTACCGTGCTAATTTTTCTTTTTTTATTTGCTTATTGCCAAAAAAAAGAACCTAATAACCTGTCAGAAAATAGCGAGGATTGGGAAACCAAGCTTTCTACAATTTTGCATTTCGAATATACTCCCGCTGAAAAAATTAGCCTTAAAGCATTGCAAGACTCTGCGGACGCTTACTTAGTTAAGGAGGACGTACAGACGGCTTCTATGCTCTATAAAAGATTAGAAGAAGCTGCAAAACAACAAAATGCTATAAAGTTGAAAGCCCATGCTATCTTAATGAATGCTATACTATATGAAAATCGCTCCTCCAATATATCTTATATTGCCCAACTCCTAGAACTATGGCAGCAGGTAAATCAACCAGAATTTGATAAACTACCTCAATTGGACTCTTTAAAAGGACAGGTACTGCAAAATATTGCTGCCTTGTTTTATGGAGAAAAAGATTTTGAAAATGCAATGCTTTACTTTCAAAAACAAGCAAAACTTGAAGTAAAAAGCAAGGGAGATACATCTGATGTTGTAAAAAATAATATCGCCAGTACTTTGATAGAACTTGGAAAATCAAAAGAGGCTTATCAAATTTTGTATCCCCTAATAAAAGAAAATATAGAGGCAGGTACTATTGATAAAATACTGCCTCAGTACTACAATTATAGAAAAGCTGCATTGCAAGAAGCTGATAAAGGTAATAAAGTAGAAGCATTTCACCTACCTAAAGAATATCTATATAATGCAAATCGTAAAAGACTAAATCAATCAAATAGAATATTTAAAAAATACAATTACTACTCCATAAATCACGCACACTATATGTTCTTAATGGATCTAGAAAATGACAATAATTTGAAAATAAAATATATAGATAGCGCTATTCAGTCTATTGACTCTATTGTCGTGTATTACAGTTTTTTATGGCAAGAAAGCAAACTCGATTTGCTATCTACAAAAATGAATTTTCTCTTAGAAAATCGCTTTGGTAATGATAGCTCCCTTATCAAAGTTTTTGAATCTTATAACAGACATAAAAAAAATATTTTTAATCAAAATCAACTTGTTTTCAAAAACTCTCTTGAGCAGAACCAAAAACTCAGAGAAAAAGAAAAAGACTATCTGATTACAATACACAAACAAGCACAGCTTCAATCTATAATAATCATCGCAGCCTTGATTGCTGCTATTATATTGATTATTGCACTCTTTTTCTACCGTGAATGGCGTTTGAGTATGCGTAAAAGACAAAACCTTGAAGCACAGCTTGCCGTACATTTGCAAGAATATGAAGAAAATATAGCTGAAAAAAATAGCATACAAACTGAAAAACAAAAAATAACAGATCTATATAAAAATAAAGTCAGAGAAGAAGAAGAACTCAAAATAGAACTCGAGCGTATGGAAGCCAAACTACTGTTTCAAGATGCACTGATTGAACGAAAAAAACAAACAATAAAAACTATTCAAAAAAACCTCAAACAACAAGAAGGTATTCCTAAAATTATAAACCAAATAAAAAGAGAAATCAAACGTGAAGATGATATAGAACTCGAACTCATAAAAATTACAGATAGCATAGAAAATCTATATCCAGGAATTTTTATAAAACTAAGAGAACAGTATCCTTTTTTGAGTACAAAAGAATTGAATGTATGTGCACTAAGTTTGATAGACCTATCTAATAAAGAAATAGCAAGTCTAGTTAGCCTTAGTGCTAAAGGACTTGAAACGCTCAAATATCGACTCAAAAAGAAACTCGAACTCAGCACAGAACAAGATTTGAAAATATTTCTTATCGAAAATTTTAAATAAAAATCTATAAGAAAACTTGCCGTGTTTGGTGCCCTCACCAAACACCTAATGAATGGCCTAGAAAAACAAACCTGATAATCTATAATAGACATTCGCCAGTCAGAAATAGCATGGCGCAGAGAAATCTTATTTCTAAACTCATTTTTCCATAGCATGGAGTTTGCAAACCCCACGCTATAGAAAAATATATAGTGCTATGATCTTACCATAAAACCAGTGAGTGTATTTCAAAAGAATGTACCACAACTAACAGTTTTCGCAAAACTGTCAGTGCTGAAATTATCAAAACTACTTAGTATGGATACCAAATAACTACAAACACAAAAAAAAGGACTGCCTCTTTTCAGAAGCAGTCCTTTTTGTTATAGTACACCCTAAAGGGTATCCTACTTTATTCTTTGATAAACTTGCGTACAAGCGAAGTCTGTTCGCCATTGATGCGAATTACGTAAGAACCCT
>JAFIER010000127.1 GCA_020832465.1 Bernardetiaceae bacterium | reverse complement strand
AGGAAGCGTAACCAATTGATTTTGGTCGTAAACTTTAAAACGTATCTCAGATTTTTTTACTATATTTGTGTCCATAAGAGTAAGAGGAGTGTGTTGTGGCTGTAGTATTTCACAATATAGCTCTTTTTACTCTTTATTTTTTAAAAAAGGAGACTTTTTACACAACCCCAAAGGGGCATATAGGTAGGATATTCCAATTAGCTATCAATATATAGTGCCTAAAGGCACAAAAACACGCTCTTTGTCAGAATCAAGATTTTCAAGATTTTGGGATTGACAGGATTGCTTTATCTACACCTTTGTCTGTGTAGCGACAGACAAGCAATAGCGAGAAAAATTTTTAGAAATAACATTTCTGCTAGAAATGTTATTTCTAAAAATTTACGCTTCCATTATTAAACGTCTGCTGTCTGCACTAAAACACAAACAACTGACTACTTCATTTATCGAATCTCAATACGCTCAGTTTTTTGCCAATCCTTAAACTCACTTGTGTAGTACAAATAAGCTGAAGAGGCGGGGGCTTCGTATTTACCTTTGATTTCAGCTTTGAGGTCGAGAGCCACAGTTCGTTTTTCTTCGGGCTTCATTTGGCGATAGTACAGTACCAAGCGTCCGTCGGAAAGAATTTCATAAAAATCAAAAGCATTTTGCTCTTGCAACTGCTTGAGCTGCCACGGTTGGGGCGAAAGCCCGCCCGGCAATCCAATAACGGCTACCGACATAGGCAATCCGTCTGTACTGATATTTTCCAAACTGATATTGAAACGAACCGTTTCGGCTAATTTGACTTTTGAATCCGATAGTTCGGTCTTGAGCCTCAACTTGCATTCCTTCTGGCTATTGGGCAAATGCGTGTTCCAACTCACTTGCACGGCATAAGGCAGTGGCTCTTTCACGGCATCGGCATATCGGATTTCGATGTGGTGTTTACCTTCGTTGAGGTGCGCCTCGAGTCCGCTGATTTGAATCTCGTCATAGCTACCCGCTTCGTAGTTTTGCGAAGCTACTTTTTTGCCGTCGATAAAAATATCAATACTGCCTGCTTCAGCTGTTTTTTTAGCAAACTTAGCATAAGTAGTCAAGGCTTTGAGTGCCATAATGGTGCTTTGCGTATTGCCAAAACCGCCGTGTCCGCTGCGTGCGCCTACGATAAACTTTACAGCCTGCTCGATGAGCTTGCGGTTTGTTTTTTGGGCTTTCAGTAGCGCAAGGACCGCAAAAGAAGTGGTCTCGACCGAGAGGGCTTGATGCGTAGAGCCTGTAACGGAATGGCGTGTGCCTGTCCATTCTCCTTTTTCGCCTTGCAAAGGCAGCAGAATATCCAATACTTTTTGCGCACGAGTGCCGTCCTTGATATTGAAAAGCGTATTGGCGGCAAGCGCAAGGATATAGGGGTCTTTAGAGCTGAGCGCACTCTCGTAAAGGGCATCAATTTCTGCCTCGAG
Source organism: Bernardetiaceae bacterium (assembly GCA_020832465.1). Lineage (GTDB taxonomy): Bacteria > Bacteroidota > Bacteroidia > Cytophagales > Bernardetiaceae > JAFIER01. The sequence continues at coordinate 17,473 of JAFIER010000127.1, read as the reverse complement.
GTTCAAAAATCCCGCTTCGGTGAGCGAATAGGTGATATAGGCATCTGTGATGTCCTTATCGGCTCTGCCAAAACTATCTAAGGCTTTCGGATTGCGCTCAAAACCGCCTTTGCCATCACGGCGGCTCAAAAGCCAGTCAGCGGTGCGCTTCACCATCGCATCATCTACGATGCTGGAGACTTGTTGCATATCCCTAAACTCGAGTAGTCCATAGGCAGTAAGGGCTTCGTGCGGTGGGTTCGAGCCGAACCATTCGTAACCTTTGTCTGCCGTTTCGTAAGAAACCAAACGCTTATAGCCTTTTTCTAAAAGCTCGTCCGCTCGGGCGTAAAGTTCGCTGTTGTCAATTTCTTGCTCACGCAAGTAGTTTTTGACCATAATATTCGGATATGTACTCGAGGAGGTCTGCTCGAAGCAGCCGTAAGGCTCACGCAAAATAGATTCGATACCGGCGAGCAAGTCGTTGAGGTTGCTCGGGTAGGCCGTAAATTTTGCCGAAAGGCTACCTTTGACTAAGTTTTTGATTTCAAAACCAAACTTATCGCGCTTTTCCTGCCCCGAGTAAGCTATCGTAGCTGGGAATCCTTTGGCAATGGTCTCGACTTCGGCTTCGAAAGCATCGCTATGCGCATCGCCTTCGAATTTAATTTCGAACTTATCGCTACCCACTTTATCGCCCACACGGTAATGCAAATCCACGATTTGTGTATTTTGCGCTTTTATCATTTGCTTTTCGGTAATGTTTTTTATCAATTCCCAAGAGTCTGGGGCTTGGATATTGATTTTTCCTTTTACATTTTTCGCACTAAAATTATTGAGCTGTAGCTCGAGGTGTAGCTCGTCTCCCATAGCGACTTGCGTCGGAATTTTTACGTCCATCGAGAAGGGTTTTTGTGTATAAAACACTTCTTCGGCTCGTCCGATTGTGCCGTCTTCGGCAATGCCTTCGGTCGTGATGCGAAAAGCTGTAATTTCGTCAGAGGTATAAAAACTAAGTGCTGCCCTACCGCTGGCATCGACTTTTACATTGCCCTTCCAAAAAATCGTGCTTCTAAAATCAGTACGTATCTCGGGATTTTGGTTGTCTTTGTAGTCGATGGTCGGGAACTGCTTCGCACGGTAATAACGATTTTGGAATTTTTGAGGTCGAGGTTTATCCCAAGCAACTTTCTTTTTGTACATAATTGTATCTCCTACCACAGCTTCGACTTGTGGCAAATCTATCTCTTTATCTACAACTTTTGACTCGTCATCAAGTTCCTCCTCTGCTTCTGCTTCAATCATATCCTCAACAGGAGCTTCGCCTAACATATCCATCACATTTCCTTCGATAAAAGGCGCAGCTCTCATAACTGCTTCTTCGTCGGCTCTTCCTCCTTGCGCCATTTCATTTTTCATCATCATGCGAGGCATGGGTATGTACTCTGCAATGCGATAGCTATTGCCATACTCGTTGATAGTGACTGGTCTAAAACGCCCTTCTTCACCCTCGACTTCTATGCGATGCTGTTCATAGAGTTTGATATTGTGAAAAGCAAATTCTCCATCTGCATTGGGTTGAGTTTTTGCTACGGTTTCGCCTTTGCTGTTGAGCAGTTTTAAAGATTTGACTTTACTGCGGTCAGATTTTTCGACTTTGCCGCCAATTACTGTTTGCTCTGCTTGGTGCTTGATAGCAAAACTTTTACTATCCGTAATTTCTTTCCACGCATATCTGCGCCAGCCTTGTGTAAGCATAATCAAATCGAGGGCAGCGAGGGATTTTTCTTCTTTTTTATCAAAATAAAAACTAGCCTCTTCGACTTCGCCTTTCAAATCAGGCTCGAGCAGGAGCTTGGCTCTGATATTACCGTCTTTGTTATCGGCAAAGGAAATGAGCTTATCATCTACAACAGAGAGCGCAAAGTTGCCGGGCATCGGAATGCCTTCAGCATCAGTAACTTCGAGCTGGAGCTTGACCTCTTCTCGGGGCTGATATTTGTCTTTATCGGTTTTGATATTGATATTGAGCTGCTTATCTCGGTTGATAAATACGAGTCGCTCGGCACGCTCGATTTCTCTACTATCAAAAAGGGTAATTTGTGCCGTACCGATAGGGAAGTCTTCGTAAGCTACTTCGAAGGTATTTTCGCCTTTGTCTGCCTCGATGACTTCTGTGAAAAGGAGCTGCTCACGCATTTGCGCTACGACAAAAAGTTTTTCTTTTTTGGGTGCGTGCAGTCTTAGCTTGAGCGTTTTGTTGGCATAATCATTCTCGAGATTCATACCATAGGCAATGGGTAAGACTTTGGGTAGTGCGTAAGTTTTTTCGATGCCTGTGGGTTTTAGAATACGCGCGGTATAGCTTTCGTCTTTTTTTGCCGTAAAGGCAAATGCGCCCATACCTTTGTGGAAGCTTCCAAAATGCGCTACGGTCTGCCCTTTGCTATTTTCAATAACGCCTTCGATATCGGCGGCTTTTTGAAATTCGTTTTGTGCTTTGAAAGCCACACGAGTCGGCACTTCGGCGATAAGCTCGCCCCCTTCGGGATAAAACTCTACATCGATGCGCTGTGTGCGTAGCGGCAGGGCACGGCTGATAGATTCTGCTTGCCCGCGGTGCTCGAAGCGCAACGTAATAGTGCCGTCGGCAGTACTGAGGTTATCGGGGAGTTTGATTTGCAATTTGAGCTCGCCCTTGGCATTGGTTTTAGCTTTTTCGCTCAAAAACTCTGAGCCTTGCAAAAAGGCTTTAATTTCTACGGGTTTTTCGCTAAGTGGCTGATTTTCTAAGGATTCTAAAATAAGCGTAGCCTCTACGGTTTCGCCTGCGCCATAGCCTTCACGCTCAAAATCGAGCTTGGATTTGAGGCGTGGCAATACAACTTTTTGTACTTGAATTTCCTTTTCGAAAACGAGTGTTTTCTCGTCGTTTTTCTGCCAGTTGGTATAAGCGCGCAGTTTGTAAATGCCGCCCACGTCATCTTTGTTGAGTGCAATATCGCTGGAGGCGGTGCCATTTTCGAGGATAATTTGTTGCTTTTGTGCGACATTACCTTTGGGGTCTATCCACTCGAGGTGGACAATACCGCTCTGCGCGGCAGCTTTAAGATTTTGAGCGTTGCGCACCCAGAGCTGAAGCCATAGGGTTTCACCGGGCTTATAAAAGGGTTTGTCCGTGGTGATGTGAATGCGCTCTGTTTGGCTCACCTGCGCAAACTGTGTCATTTGCTTTTTGATTTTTTCCAAAAAGTCTTCGTTCGTAAACTTAAAAGAAAAAAAGCTAATGCCGAGGAGCAGTGGCAGCAGTAGCCCTGCAAATAGTAATACCATTTTTGTTTGAATTTTGAAGTATTGCATAATTTTATTTCGTTTGAATGTAGAAAAATTATCGCTAAAAAAGAAAAAACTTGCGCTTTATTTTTCTATCAGATGCAATATACTTCGGGATTCCACATATAAAAATGATTTTTTTTCATACTGCTATACACTCTCCATGGGTGTACGACAACTTTGCTAAATTAGCTCCGAAATAACATTTCTGACAGAAATGTTATTTCGGAGCTAATTTTTTTCATAAGGCTATGAAAAAATGTCTATTGATATGGTTCTCTATCCTTGGCAAATCTTTTGGAATCAATCAATTTGAGGATTGTGTATTTGATAAGCATGGCGCGTAATTCTACCTCGGTCTATTTTCAAAAAAATGTTTCCAAAGTAGTGTATTCGCTCTGCTCGCACTTCTTATTTCAAAAATACAAAGTTTGTTTTTTGAATCAATAAATGCTTCTAACTTTTCGGGGAGTTCACCATTTCGCTCTGCTGTAATATGCTGGATTTTAAATTCTTTGGCTATATTATCAGCGAGTAGAGTACGCTCGTCGAGGAAGTACTCTAATAATTCGGGCTGACTTGGCGGTCCTTTGATTAGGTTAAAAATTCCGCCGCCGTCGTTATTGAGCAATATAATTTTCAGGTTTGAAGGTAATTTTTTTTGCCAGAAAGCATTTCTATCATAAAAAAAAGCCATATCCCCGGTTACTAAAAAATGCTGGCGGTGCTCGTCAGCCAATGCATGGCCGATAGCCGTACTGGTGGAGCCATCAATACCACTGGTTCCTCTGTTAGCAAAAACTTCAACCTGCCTTTCTTCAGGATATAATCCCAGCAGGTTGGCATAGCGCACGGCCGTACTATTGGCTAAATGCAAAACTGCCTGCTTAGGTAATCTCCTCAAGATACGACCTAAAATTCTAAACTCGTAAAAATAAGATTTTTCTTGAATGTAATTCGCTACATATTGACGCTGTGCTTCATCAGATACTAACCATTGGGATTGAAAATCCTTTGCATTGGGCGAATGCCCCCAACTCTCTGCCATATCTTCAAAAAAATCAGCTGGTGATATACGAATAAGTCGCTCCAAAGACTGAAAAGTATCTGCGGCGTGGCTACTCGGTCTCAGATGCCAGTGGGCTTTTGGATTGAAACGTCGCAAATAAAGTTTGAGGTTTTTCGAGATAATAGATAAGCCCATAGTTATGAGCAAATCAGGCTGGTAGCTATCGTCTTGCTGTTCGATTTTATCTTTCAAAAATAGGTCTTGATGCCGCACTACCTGTGGCAGTTCATGCCCATTGGCAATAATATCAGAAACAATAATTACGTCCTCTTTTGGCAGTGCTGCAAGATAGCGAAGCAAAGTCTCGTCTTTTTGCTGCTGTCCTAAGACAATGAGTTTTCTCTGTGAGGATTTCCAAATTTGAGCTAATTCTTGCTTAGTTTCAAGATTTAGCGCGTGTTTAGGGTTATCTATTTTTAGGATTTTTAGATTTTGTTTTTGATAATTAAACTCGCCTTCGTTGGGATAAAGCGGTTCTCTAAAAGGGGCGTTAATATGCACTGGTGCGGGGGGGAATGCTGTGCTCAGGAGCACGGCTTCTGCCACAATGCGTCTCAGATGCCATTGAGCATCTGGGTTGCTGAGGGCAACGGGGAGTGAAAAATTAGCTTTTACGTGCTTTCCGTAGAGTTCGGTTTGGCGCACGGTTTGTCCGTCGAGTTGGTCTATCCACTCTGGCGGTCGGTCGGCAGTAAAGATAAGCAATGGGGTTTCGGTAAAAAAGGCTTCTGCTACGGCGGGGAAATAATTCATCATTGCCGATCCTGAGGTGCAGATAAGCACTACGGGTTTGCGAGTCTGTTGGGCTATACCCAGAGCTGTAAAAGCCGCCGTGCGTTCATCTGGGACGACCCTAGACACAAAAAGTGGGTGTCTTGCAAATGCCAAGGTTAGCGGTGCTGACCTTGAACCAGGTGATATAATTGCGTGGCAGATACCATATTGAGATAAAATCTCGGGAATATCTGCAATCCTTTCATGAGGGTAATTAGATGTAGGCATTGATTTTTTATGTTCTTTCAGTTTTGAGAAATATCCGTAGGTTGTATCTGCTACTAATTCTTTGATTGATTTCTAATTTTAACAATAGAAATGACCTTTCTTTTAGTGCATTCAGCAGGCTTTTAATACAATATTGGCACTAACAGTTCTGGCCGCACTGTTGTTAGTGCTCCTATTTAAATTTGTTTGGGTGCATTTCATATTTACGCAGCCATAAGTTTAGACTTAACATTTCTGAGAGAAATGTTAGTTCTCGGGTCCCTACGCCGTGTTTGGTGTCCTCACCAAACACAAACCACTTTGATACTGTGTTCATTCCTTATCGTTTTTGGCTTGTTCTTTAAACTTCTTTTTATTTTTTTTGAGGTACTCCCTTGCTTCTTTGTTTGCGGAATGCTTTCTATTTGCGTGGTCTCTGATGGTTTCGTAGTATTCTTTAGCTTTGAGATAGTCTCCTTTTTTGTCCGCAATTTGTGCTAAGTAAGCAAGGGAATAGAGGTAGTATCCTGCGTCGTATGCTTCTGCGTCTTCTCCAAATGCTACTGCACGTTCAAAATAGCCTTCTGCTCTTTCCCATTCTTGTCTTACTCTGTTTATATATCCCAAATAAAAAGCGGCATAGCGTCCACTTGTAGCCTCGTATCCTGTCCAGCCGCTATCTATGCGGGATAGCAATTTGATAGATACGGGTTCGAGTTGTGAGAGTTGCCCTCTTTTAAAAAGAGATATCGCATAATAGCGATGAAAATACGGATTTTTAGGATAGGTTGTGTGCAAATATTCTGCGATATTTTCAGCTTTTTCGTACTCTTTTTCGTCGCTATAAATTCTCATCAAGAAATATTGAGCTTCGGTTCTGGTATAAAAAGCCTCTTGTACTACTTCTTCGAGTTGTTTTAGTCCGAGTGCTTGGTCTCCTTTTTTAAAGAACCAAAGAATGGGTTTTAGTTTAGGATAATTTTGAGGCACCCATTCTGCGTAATAATTGTACAATCCGTCTCCAAATAAGAGTTCTGGACTTAAATCGCTTTTATCGCTTGCTTTTTCATGATACTTCAAAGCTCTCTTCCCATCGGCTGCAGCTCTGACCCAGTTTTGTCTTTCGGAATGCAATCTTCCTCTGAAGGCATAGGCAGCAGCCATAAAAAATGCAGCCTCTACTCGCTTGAGTTCGTTATCTGTATTGCTATAGATATTATCAGCGTACTCTATTGTTTTATCAATATAGCTAAAAAAAGCATTATCGTATTGCTTGTTTTGGATATTGGGTACAATTTTCCACCACTCTGCAAGCCCTTTCAAAAAATAAGGGAGTGGGTGTGTTGGATATTTGCGTTCAAGCCATGAGAAACGATTAGTAGCTCGCTCAAAATTAAAATTGTATAAATCATTGATGCCCTCTGTGCATTCAATTTGTACGGTTTGATTTGCAATAAGCATATCGACGCTATCTACGGAGGGTAGGGGTGGCTGTGCCTTAAGTGGCGATAAGCTGTGCAAATAAATCATAAAGAAAAGAGATAAAATGCCAGTTTTTAACAAATATGTTTGCATATTGTGTGTAATTGATGAATAATTTTTTATTTTTAAAACTAATTGCTTTAAAAATTAGCAATTTAAATTTAATTTGCTAAATTTGTTAGCGATTTAAATATTCTGTTGCTAATTTATAGGGTAGCTTTCCTATTTAGTCGGAGGCCTAATCCTATGTACTAAGGCTAGTAGGCTCTCCCTATATTTGGTATCCGCACCAAACCGGAACTAAGTAGTTTTGCAATACGCCCATTTTACGATACGTACATGCTAAACGCATAGAATAGATAAAAAATCAATTTATAAGATTTAAAGTTCTTTAAAAAACAAAAGCTGCGCAAATTTATGAATTATTCTTTTGAAGATTATTTTGATTTATCAACTTGGGATCGCCCCCAAAAGTCAAACCAAAAGGCTATTCCATCACAAGTTTTTGCCAATCATTTTGAAGCCCTTGCACGCCATCTCAAACAAGATGACCTGCGATATGCTTTAAAGAAAGTTCCATTTTTTGAAAAGAAGATTCAATATACAAAAGAAATCAATATCAAAAAATTGCGGGACTTACTTTTTAATGCTTGGAGTACAGAATATTTGCTACGGGCTCATGTTGTGCGCAAAGATACAGCCTACCAAAAACTTGCATTGCATTGGACTTTTCCGCAGGTTTATTATTCTGCTTATTTATGTATGTATGCTTTTTTTCTTTGTAAAAAAACAAGCAGTAAGACCCACGACGCACTTATCAAACAGTTTGCGACTTTAGTAGAACATAAAGCCTATCCAGAGGTAATTTGTTTTTATGCTACGGGAGAAATGAAAAATTTTGAATGTCATAACCTACCTGATTATAAGCCTTTGACTCCCAATAAAGTGCTTAGTAAAATTGAAAATAAGGAGGAGGTATCAGCTCAAATAGCGAGCTTTTTGTGTAGCACACGCAAACAAAAAGCTCGCCAGCTCAAAGAAGAAAAACAGCAACACGCACGCTCGGCATTGAAAAATGCAAAAGGCGAACCACTCAAGAGTTTTCGCACAGAACATTGGCGCATCATCACCGATAAGATGAGCATTACTACCATTTTTGATTTACTTTATAGATTGCGCATCAAAGCAAATTATCAAAGTGTAGATACATTTTTAAATGCCGATATTGACTTTCAATTTTTTTATCAAAACCTATATGAAGTCGTTGCTTATCTAAATTTTGTACACGAAAGTTATATTGCTAAATCCATTGGTATTCGCAATTTTAAAGCTATAGTGCAAGATTTTCCACAACTTTCTCAAGACCGTTTTTTAGATACAAGACTCAAATATAAAATAGAACCCCTTTTTGCTAATGCTTAAACAGCCCCCCTCAAAGATCAATTTTAATACAAAAAACTGCATTTTACGATACCCAATATTAGCTTTTATTTTGATTTTTCAAATAACTCGTTAGTAAATAGGCGTTGCTCAAGAATTTTACTTTCTTCTAATCGGTTATCGACCAACCACTTTGTAAAAGCCAATACCCTTTCTGTCTTCATCATGCCACAGTTTGACTCATCTCCAAAATGCGGGGTAGTCATGGCAATAGATTGGGCTATATCAATATTTTCAAGGTCGGAACTACTTAGGTATCGTTGCAGAATGGATTTTGCCTGCTCTGCATTGTCTTTTACAAATAAAAATCCTTTTTGCGTAGCTTTTATGAAGTTACTGTAAACCAATTTGTTATTTGTCAAATTTTCTTGTTTGGTCAGGACAATAGGGGAATATCCATAAGGTATGTCATACTGATTTAAGGTAAACTTATGCAAATCTACCTTTTTATTTACAGCTTCTATGCCCTCCCAGTTATCAAATATCCAAGTTGCATCTGCCTTTCCTTGTAGCAAGGTATTCCATATCCCTAATTTTTCAGGATAAATAATTTTTATTTCTCCTTTGCCGCCGTCATTTTTTATCATTTGTTTGACGATATGATCTTCGTAACGTGCTTTGTAAGATGCATAAGTTGCACCATCGAGCAACTTAGGAGTATTTATGTTTGATTTTTTCAACGTAGCAATAGCGCTTAGGTCTTGTTGCAAAATTGCAAAAACTGCGATAGCTCGTACTTTTTTGGGCTTATTATTTAAGCTAATTACCGTTTCGAAGGGTGCAATGGCAAAGTCTGCTAAATTAAGTTCGAGTTTTTTGCCGGGGGTCATCGCATAGTTGTCATCTTTGGGATCTAAAATAATAAGCTCTATATCTTGCTCACTATAAAATCCTAATTCTTTTGCGATAAAAAAACCAATATGGTTGATATTAGGTGTCCAATCTAAGGCTAATTTTACTTTAATCATGTCAGTGTTTTTTAGTTCAAAATAATTTTTAAGCGTCAGCCGGAAATAACATTTCTGACAGACATATTAGTGCTCAAGTCGCTAAGCCATGTTTGCTGTCCTGCCCAAACACAAGGCAAGTAATTTTGAAATGTACCCATTACTCCTTGATAAACTTCAAACTTCCTTTGTGTTCTGCGTTTTGTAAGTGCAAAATATAGAGTCCGTTAGGTAAATAAGGTACTTGCTGCCTCAACTCTTCATTGATATACTCTACAGTAGCTTTTTGCTCAAAAATAATTGCGCCTTTGCTATCAGTCATGCGTAGCTGCCATTCCTGAGTTGCAAGCGGGGCTGGCAATCGCAGTTTTAAGTTGCCAGAAGTTGGATTGGGATATAAGGATAAACCTGGCATTTTGCTCATATCTACTAAACCCGTAACGGCTTCATTATCAGCTAAGGTACGTATTTCGACGCTATGAGAATAAAATGAATTACGTGTATTGTTCATTGCTTTTACTCGAGCAAAGTACTGTGTATTGGGCAACAGTTCATCTTCGATAATCAATCTATTTTGCGATACGCTTCGGGGGTTAAAATCATTGACAATTTGCGTGAAATTAGGCGTAGTGGATACTTGCACTTCATAACTTGTAGCATCTTCTACTTCGCTCCATTCGAGGGTGAATCCCATTTTTGTCGGATTTTTTGCGATAAGCTCAAGGGGCTCCTCTAAACCATCAAAGAAGGCCTGCTCTGCAAATCCTATAAAAATTCCTCTTCCGTGTGTACTTACTGCTAAGGTACCATCTTTTGGTCTTGCCTCGAGCATCGTAACTACGGCATTGCCCAGCTCTGCTGTACCTTCTTGCACCCATTCTGTGGCGTTTGCATCTAAGATTTCGGTTGAAAACACACCAATACTTGTACCTACTAAATAGGTTGTTTTTCCTTTGTGGGTATGGATAAGTGCATGCCTTACGGAGGGTCCGGGCAGGCTTTCATTGCCGGCAAGATTGCCCTCTACGGCAGTAAAAGTATCACCACCATCGGCAGAGTGATACAAACTTACGATATTATAGTTGGAAAGTGCGATTAAAATTTCATCGGCATTTTGAGGATTTATAGCAATAGCACTAATAAATGCACCATTGGGTATGTCATTAGGCAGTGGGATTTCTCTACCTCTTGAGTTGCGTGCACTATGGGCATTATCCAATCGGTAAAGAATAGGTCTGAAATTGCGATAAGACGAGGCTGCAAAATAAAGTCTTTGCGCCGGATTTTTCTCAGATGCGCTTATTGCCGATATAAAATAATTACGACTGTTCAGGTTGAGGGAAACAGCCTGTTGCCATCCTTGCATTGTGCCGTTGATATAATCTGGCAGAACGGCTAAGTTATCTTGTCTCCAAATGGTATTTCCACCCAAATAATACATTTTGTTATTATCTGCGGGGTCTAAAATAAAAGGATTGATAAAATTTTGGTCTTGTGCTTCACTTGGATAGATATATGACCACACGATACTATTTCCCTGAATTTTGAAACGCCCCATAAATCCATTCTGCGAAGAGGCATATATAAGTGGCTTATTTCTATCAAAAGCACAATATGCACCATCTGCACGTGTAAGGTCAAAAATTTGAGGAGAGAGTTGCGTCTGGTTCGATGCAAAGCCCAGTAATGGTGTACCTCTATCCTGCGTCCCCCCCATTACAAAATCTGTCCAATTGGCAATTGCTACGGTATAAAATTGCGTTACATTATATCCATTATTAAGACTTTCCCATACAATTCCCGCATCTGTAACTGTAGTACGCGAGAGTCCGCCATCGGTAGCCGAAATCAAAATATCTGGATTTTCTACATCAAACCACAAACCTTGCTGGTCTGGGTGATGGTTATCATTGCCATAGCCTCCTCTGTTGTCGTTGTGAAATCCGCCAATCCAATGCAAGTTAGGGTCGCTTGTGCGCGCGCGCGTAGCAAATCCATTATCCGATCGAAACAAATTGATTCCGCCTACTAATACAAAATCTTCATCGTCTGGTTTGACTTCTAATACCATATTATAATTACCTTGTGTAGCAAAAACGCCTACATTGCCGTAGTCAGGCAGGTTAGCAGAGCGGTCTTCAGCGGTATTATTTGCGAGGTTGTATTTAAAAAAACGCACGTCATCGATGCGATAGGGGCTGTCGTCTCGGCGGGTGGAGTTTCCTGTATGCGTAAGCGAATAAGCAGCCATAGGGTTTGAAGGGGCATGTGCCAAAAGCGTGCGTTCGTGGGTCTCGGGGAAATCGCTTGGAGTGATATTTTCCCATGTATTGCCGTTGTTTTCAGAGATAAAAATACCTGCACCATCTTGTTTTTTACCGCTTAAAGCAGCGATGAGTTTTCCGTCGGAAGCGATGCTAATATCTGAAAAACGGAATCGCCCTACTTCGGCACGCTGCTGTGCGCCTAAGATAAGCTCGAAGGTTTCTCCTGCGTCATCAGAGCGCAAAATGCCGTAATTATTAGATGCGACAAAAATTGATGAGGAGGTAGGGCTTATCGCTATACGCAAAGTAAAATTGAAGGCATTGGTATTGTTGTTGGTAAAACTTGTAGCGGGGTTTTCGACCTTTTGCCAATTTGTAGGGAACTCCGTAGCTTCATATTGCAAGTAGTTCCAGCTTTCCCCATTATCAGCAGAGCGAAACAATCCCGAGCCTGCATAAGGTGCTTTAAATCCTCTATCACCTGCGCTATTACCTACAAGTTCTCCCATGGAGTAGAACCACTCGTCAGGCATATTAGGATTTTGCACTAATGAAGTGATACTTAAGTTGTGTGTATTAGGCGTTTTAGGAGTCCAGCTTGCACCGCCGTTATCAGATTTCCATACGCCTCCCGAGGTGCCGCCAGCAATAATAATATCGGGATTTCGCCTATCTTGGGCTAATGCACGGGTTCGGCCTCCTACATCATAGGGTCCGATTTCTTTCCAAGCAAAAGGATTTTCACCTTCTATTCGGGCGTTATTGTATTCTTTTTTGGGAAGCAAGCGTGCGTAAAGCATCTCGGCATGGCGTATGCCTGCGGGGATTTCGTTTGTCTTTGGATCTCTCAATCGGTAAAACCAATAATCAGCACGTTGCTTTTTGGCAAGTTTTTTTGGGGGTTTGGGGTGCGCTTTATGGACTTGTTCGTCTGACTGCTTAGGCACCAAATCTACGAGGTATAATGTTGTTAGAATAATGCCTACAAGGGCAATGACTACTACAAAAAAGCCCCATTTAGGAAAATACTGCATGTGTAATGTTTTATTGGTTTGTTATATGATTTTTAAATTTTAGGACGATTTTTTCTCAGCTACTTTCCTTTTCCATAAAAAAGTGTAACAAAAAATCCGTCATATATTGCTCTGTTTGGTGCAAAAGCCATAATTTCAATTTCTCTTGTAAAGGCATCAACCATATACCCAGCTTCCAAACCAAAGAGTGTATTTTTGGCTGTGCTATACTCAAAGACAAACGATGCACGTGCGCCTGCACCTATCAAAAATTTAGCTTGTGCGAGGCTCTCTCCTAATCCTGCCCAGCCTAAAATATTTCCATAAGAAGGGTGTAGGTCTGGATCGTACTGCTCTATGCGTGTGCGTCTTAGCCCACTATCATCAAAATATTCTATCACGTAAGGTGCTTCTATGCCTATGCTTGGGCCTGCTGCTATGATAAAATCTACTTGAACTCCTCTTTCAGCGGCTTTTTCAAAAAGCACGAATTGGCGTCCGTACTGCGGTCGCAATACATAAAACAAATTTCGCTTCGCTGGCACAAAAAGTTCACCTGTGAGTGGACTTGCCGCACGCTGCTCTTTGGGGTGTTTTATATCTGCCATATCAAAGAAAAAGACATGGCTTGTTTTTTTTGTAATTGCTTGTTGATACCTAAAGCTCAAACCGCCGATTAAGCCACCGTTAGTATTCCAATTAATTCCATAACAAAATACGCTTTCGTAATGAAAATCCTCATCATCTTCGCTTTGCGCTAATAATTCGCCGGCATTAGATACTAATCCTACAAAAAACAAAGCGGTCAGAAAATAAAAATAATATTGATTTTTCACAAATATAAATGTTTTAAGCGTTTTTATTGTATGCACACACAGAAGTAAGGCACACTTTTACAACTTGTATTTCTACTAAGAAGTTTGATTGGCACTCAAAAATTACAGTTAAATAATTGTGGTTTTGCGATTTCTAAGTGCCTCTCAAGTCATCATCAGTTATTAAGGTTTCAACACTTCCTTAAAAAAGGCGTAAGTGCGTGCAAGTCCCTCTTTGCGTGAGACTTTGGGTTCCCAGCCAAGCAATTGACGTGCTTTGGTAATATCCGGGCATCTTTGCTTGGGATCGTCTTGTGGAAGTGGCTGATACACAATTTTTTGATTTGCCCCCGTGAGTGCTAAAATTTCTTCTCCAAATTCTTTAATAGAAATTTCGCTTGGATTACCTATATTCATAGGTAGGGTATAATCGCTCAAAAGTAAGCGATAAATACCATCAACAAGGTCGTCGACATAGCAAAAAGATCGTGTCTGTGAGCCATCGCCAAATGCAGTAAGGTCTTCCCCTTGAATAGCCTGTCTCATAAAAGTAGGTAATACCCTGCCATCATTGAGGCGCATGCGAGGTCCGTAAGTATTAAAAATACGTACAATGCGCGTATCTACTTCGTGAAAATTGCGATAAGCCATAGTTATGGCTTCCAAAAAACGCTTTGCTTCGTCGTACACACCACGTGGGCCGACGGGATTGACATTTCCCCAGTATTCCTCTGGCTGTGGGTGAACCAAAGGGTCTCCATAGACTTCGGAGGTAGAGGCTACAAGGATACGTGCAGCGTGTGCTTTTGCTAAGCCGAGCAAATTATGCGTACCGAGTGCACCTACTTTGAGCGTCTGAATGGGCATTTTAAGATAATCAATAGGGCTTGCAGGCGAGGCAAAATGCAGGATATAGTCTAACCTACCAGGGATATGTACAAATTTTGTAATATCGTGAAAATGAAACTCAAACTGCTTTAAAGGGAAAAGATGCTCTATGTTGCTCATGCTACCCGTGAGTAAGTTATCCATACCGATAACCTCATGCCCCTCTTTGATAAATCTATCGCAAAGATGCGAACCAAGAAAACCCGCTGCGCCTGTAATAAGAACTTTTGCCATTTTTTGTAAAATCTAAATCTGTTTGTGTATTAAAAATTATCATACTGCTAGCATTCAGTATGATTTAGTATTGAGCGCACTCACTGTTATTTATGCTTGATAAACTTTTTAAATATAGGCTCTGCTTCGTGAAAATCTGCTTTTGTAAAAAATCTATCCGCATAAAAAGCTTTTTCAAAATAAAAAACCAAACGCCTAAAATCTGCATACATATCTGTATTGTAAAGTTCGTAGGTATAATCGCTATTTGTTTTGTTTTTTTGCCACTGCAAATGCCCTTGTTCGCAGAGATGCTTAAAAGCTATCAAGAAATAAAATCTTATGGCTAAACGGTAATTAGCTTGGGCTAAGGCTTCTGCTAATTGCTGCTGGAGGTCTTCAAAATCAATAGTATCTATATTTTCTTGTTTTAGCGAAAAACTGGCTATTTTTTGCTTTTTTTGTCTTTTTAAAAGGTTTCCCTTCAATAAAAAATACACAACAATACCAATTACTACTGCCAGCAGTAATATACCTATTGCATTTTTAACTGCCTCACTCAGTGCCATTTCTGTTCCTGCTAATGGTTCTATATTAAGCTCTAATTCTTCTTGTACTTCAAACTCTAAGTTATCTGCAAGCTTCTGCCACTGTTTCTGGTCTAAATGTTTATTAGGCAGTTCTTCGGTCTCTGCTGTTTGTGCGTAAATAGGCAAGCTCAAAAGCACTAAAAAGGCAAAACAAGCAGCTAATAGATGTTTGTATATCATAATGAAAGTATTCATAACACAACAAGTAACGATTATTTGGCAAAGGTTTTATCATGGATTTTCAAATTTATAAAAAAATAACGTATTTTACCCTCTTAATGCTGTTTTTTTCGGAATTAGAAATAACATTTCTGAGCTAAATATTATTTCTAATTCCGATTGTAATGTTTTTTTGCGACCGCCACAACCTAAAGGTTGCCTTACGGTCCTAACCTTTTATCACCTTCTAAAAACGACTTTTATGATTTTTGAAAGTTCTCATAGTATATTCAATACGCCTTCCCATATTTTACCTTCTCAATCACGTTGGAAATCTCCAGCTAATATTGCACTTATCAAGTACTGGGGCAAGCACGGTGTTCAGCTTCCGCGTAATCCTTCGTTGAGCTTTACGCTAAAAAATGCTTTTACGGATACTTCATTGCATATTGAAGCTAAAAAAGATAAGAGTAAGCGCATAGATTTGACTTTTTATTTTGAAGGTAAAAAAAATGAAGATTTTGCCAAGCGTATAGAAAAGTTTCTACTCGGGCTTGAGCCTAATTTTCCTTTTTTGGCACAGCTTAGTTTGCTTATGTATAGCAAAAATTCTTTTCCTCACTCTGCGGGGATTGCTTCTTCGGCATCGGCTATGTCTGCACTTGCGCTATGCCTTACGCAAATGGAAAAAGACTTTTTTAATGCACCAAGCTCCGAGCTGGATTTTTTGCAAAAGGCATCATTTGTAGCGCGCTTAGGCTCGGGCAGTGCATCTCGCTCGCTTTATGCACCGATTGCAACTTGGGGGCAGGCTGACTATATTCCGAATAGCTCGGATTTATACGCCTCTCCGTTACAAACGCCTTTGCACGATATTTTTACAGATTACAAAGATACTATTTTGATAGTCAGCGATGATGCTAAAGCGGTATCCAGTAGTGCGGGGCATGCGCTCATGGAGGGTCACCCTTATGCCGATGCGCGCTATGCGCAAGCGCATCAAAACTTACAGCAACTTATCGCTGCTTTAGCGGAAGGCGATATGGCGAGTTTTGTGCGTATTGTCGAGGAGGAGGCTTTTGCCTTGCACGGCTTGATGAGCATTTCTCAACCCTCTTTTGTACTTATGAAACCCGAGACGCTTGGAATAATTCAAAAAGTACAGGCTTTTAGAAAGGAAAGCCAAGTGCCGCTTTGTTTTACCTTAGATGCCGGTCCGAATGTGCATTTGCTGTATCCCAAATCAGAAACAGATAAAATCATGACCTTTATAAAAAATGATTTACTACCGCTTTGTAATACAAACCGCTATATTGATGATGAAGTGGGGAAAGGACCCGAAAAGTTAGCATCTTGATGGTAAAAAAACAGGTAGAAAACACAAAAAAAGGACTACTTCCGAGAAGAAGTAGTCCTTTTTTTGATTGCCACACCATAAAAAAAGGCACGGCAAAGCCGTCCCCCTTTTTTTGTCTCATATAACAAATATACTACTACTACATTCTACTAATTTTACCCTCATAAAGGATACCATTAGAATTTAATATCTTGATAAGGTACAGACCAGAAGGAAGTGTACCAATGTTCATGTCAAAATTCGTTGTCGTCTCTGAAATATCTAAGGAACGAACAAGCCTGCCCTCAGAAGAGTATAAGAATACACGGAGGCGTGTTTGAGGAACATCAAATTCAACCTTAAATATATCACGTGTAGGGTTCGGATATAGTTTTACCTTAGATAACTGCCCCTCCGCTTCATTAGCACTTAAGTTCGCCACCACAATACTGGAAAACTTAGCAACCTCAGGCAACTCGACTATGCGCAAACGGTAGTAATAATTGCGGTTCGGAACAACTTCATAGTCTTCAAAATAATAGCGATTGCCAGAAGGCTGAACCTCCGTAAGTACTTGAAAACTAACACCCTCATCACTACTGCGCTCCACCACAAAGTACGATAAATCCTCGTCAGAATCTATATGCCAATCCAAGCGAATAAAGCGATTTTCTACTGCCTTAGCCGCAAAGCTAATCAGCTCAACAGGCAATATCTCAAACTCCGATTGTGCAGTACCAAAATCTGAAAAGCCAGTCATATCGTGGCGTGAAACATTATCCACAACCAAACTGCCACAAGTACCATCTGGAATCAACCAGCCACCAGCAGCGCCGTGAGGCTTGCGTTTCACCTGCGCTGCCAAACCGCAAATATTGCCATACAATCGGTTGTAAAGTGTCGCTGAATAAACACCGTCGCCAGTTACTACATCGCCACTTGTATTGTGTGCATTGATCGT
>JAFIER010000123.1 GCA_020832465.1 Bernardetiaceae bacterium | reverse complement strand
GGGGTTTGCAAACCCCAAGCTATGAAAAAATGGGCTTAGCAATAACATTTCTTTGAAATATGGGTAGTCTTAAAGATGTAATGCTCAAAGTCTTTCAAAACTAACAGTTCTCAAAGAACTGTTAGTTCTAAGCATTACTTGTTATACACTACCGAAATATGTTATTGCTGGCAGGCGAATGTATAGGAGTATGAAAATTCATAATAGCAATCATATTCATTCACCTTTAAAATTTATTTGTATGAAGAAAATTCTTACTGTTTTGGTATGCCTTTTTTTTAGCTATCATAGCCTAATTGCGCAAGCATATACAAAGGAGGGCGAAAAGATTGGGGTATCTTACAGCCAAAGTTCTATTTGGAGAGTAGATGTGGGGTTTAATAACTATTTAGAAAATGGAAATTTTGCTACTAATAATGCTTATACGCTGAATAATTTTGGCTCGCGATACATTTCAGCTATGGGAGGATATGCTTTTGGACTTTATAAAAATAGCGTGGTGCTAAACACAGGACTTGCTATAAGTGCGCACAATTTTATGCTACAGGGCAGTCGGTATATAAGAAGAGACGCAACCAGCAATGAAGTGCTTTTTGCAAACCATGAAACTGAATTTCAACAGACGCTTGAAAAGAGTAAATTAGTAGTTTGTTACCTTGATATACCACTTAGTTTACGCATCAACATAGGGGGCAACCAACAACTTGATAAGATTGCATTAGATTTGGGTGGTTATGTAGGCTATCGTTTTGCGAGCTATACAAGTCTTAAACCTGAAGGTATGAGCCGGAAGCAGCGAAATCACGACGGATATAACCTCAATAACTGGCGTTATGGCTTAGAAGCGGCATTAGGCATCGGCGGTGTGCAACTATTTATACGTCAGGATTTAAATACAATGTTCAACGCACAACAACGCCCTGCACTCAATATATTGTATTTTGGACTTAGAATATGGGGCTCTGAATTTTTATAATTACCTGGAATAAAATAAATTTTAGAAATAACATTTCCGGCGGAAATGTTATTTCTAAAATTTTAATTTTAAGGTTTTCTACAGCGAAGGTTTTGTAAAACTTTTGCTATGTAAAACATACAGCCATATAGGACTAAATCTCAAAAGCCCAATTGACAAGTTTTTCTTGCTCTTGCTTATGTACTTTCATAAAGCCTGTAGCTGGCGATGCACTTGCTTTGCGCGAAAGCACGTCTTCGATAACAATACTTTTATGCTTATAAAAGCTACGCAAAATAAATGCCCATGCGCCCATATTTGAAGGCTCTTCTTGTACCCAATAAATTTTAGCATCATCGGGATATTTAGCAATGAGTGCTTCGACTTGCTTCATGGGGAATGGTGCAATTTGTTCGATGCGAATAACTGCAACATCTTTGCGTTTGTCTTCCTGTTGCTTTTCGAGGAGGTCTATATAGACTTTACCCGAGCATAGCAATATTTTCTTTACATTTTTGTAAGGCTTAGCATAGTCATCACCAATCACTTCTTGAAACTTACCTTTGGTAAAATCCTCTATGGGAGAGATTACTTTTGGGTGTCTTAGTAGCGATTTAGGCGACATCAAAACGCATGGTTTTCTAAACTCCCAAGCGAGTTGCCGTCGTAGCATGTGGAAGAGGTTGGCAGGCGTAGTGAGGTTCGTTACAACGATATTATACTCGGCAGCGAGCTGTAAAAAACGTTCTAAGCGTGCGCTTGAGTGTTCTGGTCCTTGTCCTTCGTAGCCGTGTGGCAGTAGCATAACGAGTCCGTTCATGCGTTGCCATTTAGATTCGGTAGAGGTTATAAATTGGTCTATCATGACTTGTGCGCCATTAGCAAAATCGCCAAATTGGGCTTCCCAAATGACAAGTGCGCTGGGGTTTGCCATAGCATAGCCAAACTCAAAACCAAGTACGCCATACTCCGAGAGTAATGAATTATAAATCATAAATCTACCTTGTGCTTCGGTATCGAGGTTATTGAGGTTGTTATAGACTTCGTTGGTTTCTGCATCTTTCAAAGCAGCGTGTCGGTGCGAGAATGTTCCTCTTTCTACATCTTGACCGCTCATGCGTACTGTTTTGCCTTCGAGGAGTAAGCTGCCGTAAGCCAAAAGTTCTGCATTTGCCCAGTTGAGGACTTTTTCTTCTTGAAACTGCGTTTTGCGGTCTTCAATGAGTTTAGAAATTTGGCGCAAAGGCGTAAATCCTTCGGGTAGGGTAATGAGTGCTTGCGCTACTTTTTCAATTACCTCTTCTGAAATGGAAGTATCGGGCGAGGTTTCAAAATCTTCTGGCGTTGCACGTCGTAAAGATTTCCAATCCATTTCTAAGGCTTGATATTCGTAAGATAGGGGGTTCTGTCTTACTTCATCAAGGCGTGATTGTAGAAGTTTGCTAAATTCTTTTTCCATAGATTTAGCCAGCTTTGCATCTATGCTACCTTGTGCCTCGAGTTTTTTCATATAAACTTTGCGAGGGTCGGGGTGCTTAGAGATAATATTATAAAGTTTTGGCTGTGTAAATTTAGGCTCATCGGCTTCGTTGTGCCCGTGTTTGCGATAGCAAACCATATCTACGAATACATCTCTCTTAAATTTTTGACGGAACTCTGTTGCCAAACGCACGGAGAAAATAACAGCTTCGGGATCATCGCCATTGACGTGAATTTCGGGTACTTCAATGAGTTGCGAAATATCCGTACAGTAGGTGCTCGAGCGTGCGTCGCCAAAGTCTGTGGTAAAGCCAACTTGGTTATTGATAATAAAATGCAGCGTACCACCGACGTTATAGCCTTTAAGGCGCGACATTTGGGTAATTTCATAGACAATACCCTGCCCTGCAATAGCAGCGTCACCGTGAATGAGTATAGGCAAAACTTTGCTATCGTCATTGTCGTAGGTATGGTCTATTTTAGCCCGTGCAAAACCTTGCACTACGGGATCTACGGCTTCTAAGTGTGAAGGGTTAGGTGCGAGTTTGAGGTCGATTTTTTTACCGCTTCTTGTTTCTATTTGTGCCGAATAGCCTAAATGGTATTTTACGTCTCCATCTCCCATAGCAGCATCGGGGACGCTATTACCTTCAAATTCATTGAAAACGTGGGCATAGGTTTTTCCTAAAATATTGACAAGCACATTGAGCCTTCCTCTATGCGCCATACCAATCACGACTTCTTCTACACCAAGCTCTGCAGCCCTATTAATCACTTCATCAAGGGCAGGTATCGTAGATTCGCCCCCTTCTAATGAAAATCGTTTCTGCCCGATATATTTTTTGTGTAAGAAACTCTCAAAAACTACGGCTTCATTGAGTTTGCTTAAAATATGTTTTTTCTCTTCCAAAGAAAGGTTAAACTCTGGATAGCCTTTTTCTACTTGCGAGCGAAACCAGTATTTAATCTCGGGGTCTCGGATAGACATATATTCAAATCCTATTGAGCCTTCATAAAGTTCTTTAAGCCTTTGAATAATTTTTTCGAGTGTAGCTGGTCCGATTTTGATTTCGTTACCAGCACGAAAAGTTTGTTTTAAGTCGTCTTCTGTAAGTCCGAAGTGTTCTATCTCAAGGCGTGCTTGGCGGTCTATGCGTTCACGCACGGGGTTAGTTTTGGCTTGCAAATGACCACGTAATCGGTAGCTATCAATGAGTTTCTTGACGGAGAGTTCTTTGCGGAGCTCCTCCTCGCCTATGCTACCTTGTGCCGTAGCTACTGAACCATTGGTTTTAGCACTTTCATCAAATTTAAGCAATGAAAAATCAAAGCCTTCAAAAAACTTTTGCCAGCTTGCATCAACTGACTCTGGATTTTGCTTATAATCTTGATACAACTGATCTATATAAGCACTGTGGGCGTTCGAGATGTAAGAATATTTGTCCATTGTGTATGTCTTGAAATGGAGGTGGAGAATGAAATTAAGACCGCAAAAAGACCCTGCCCACTGACCTATCTCAAAGCCTATTGTACGCTCCAACATCAAACCGCACAATCGGACAAAGTTTTATTTGCTTATTTTTGATACAAATATAACTATCTATTTATAAACACACAAAAGATAAAGCTAATTTATTGTAAATTAAGCAAAGGTTTATAACTTTTTTTGAGGGTTCGAGCAGAGGCGGGCTAAATATACAAAGATTTTCAGTTATAACTACCTCTACCTTGCTTGCGTCGGGGGTGCACGGCAACTTTACTAAATTAGCCCACAGATAACATTTCTGGCAGAAATGTTATTTCTAAAATTTGACATCTAATATCTTTAATGCCTGTAGTACGAAGCTCCAGCTTCGTTATAAGCCACTTCCGAAGCGGGAGCTTCGGGCTACTACGATTTTAAAAACAGTTAGTGCTGAAACTATCTAAGCAGGTTTACTAATCTGATGTAGATGCTTGTGTCCGTCTTTGCGGTGTAAAACTAAAATTATTTGAATCAAGATTTTTTTGTAAGTTGCTCTTCTTTTGTTTACGGTTTGCCAAAGAAGCTTAGTTTAGCGGTCTGATTTGAAGGAATTGTTTTTTGACTTGTGCTTCTAATTTTGCAGCTTTCGGAAAGAGTACATTATTTTCGATATTAGCGTGGACTTTCAAATCTTGCTCGAAGGCTTGAAGCTCGCTATAAAGCACGCGCATAGCTAATGGAGAGCCTTCGGATATGTAATAGTCTTGGGTAAGCTCTCTGATGCCTTGCATTTCGTCATCGTCGTCATGGTGTGCGTGAGCAAAATCTGCAATATTGTATTTTTCCATTTGAAAATAGATTTTACTTGCTGGCATTTGTAAGCAAGCTACTCTATCTAAGTTTTCGATATATGTAAAAAGCGTATTTTCTTCGTCGAGGATATGCCTAATAAAATCTTCTGCAAAAAGAGGAAATGCAATTTGTAAATCAGATAATATAAGGCTATAATTTTGTGGGAATTTACGTTTTTCACTTTGCATAACAAGGTTTCGCATATATGGGAGTTTGTATCTCATAAATATACGGTGAGTATGCTTCAAATAGTTTATAATAAGCTCTATGGTTAGGTTTTCCCAGTGCGGTTTTTGTGTATTAGGTTGTGCGGCTTGTTCGAGCTGCTTACACACAAAATTGGCATCGAGGCTTCTGATACGACAAACTTCCTGTAGGGGAAGCTCTGCGTACTGTTGAAAATCAATACCTAAGTTGTAAAATGCTGCGCCTAAGCGGTAGTTTTCTTCTACAATTTCTGAAACTCTTTGTACAATGCGATTCATAATTTTTATCTATATCATATAGCGTACAAATATAATGAATTTTTAGTTAAAACGAAATAGTGCGGGTATTTTGTTTGCATTTTAACGTTAAAATTTATATTTTATTTACGTTGCATTAAGTTTTTGAGGTTGGGGTGTAAAAAATTTGTTTATTCCTAACTTATTGATTATCTTTGCTTCTCATTTCGATTTATTGCATATAAAAACCGAAATATTTACTTATTGAATTTAGGATACAAATTTTCACTATTCACTATTATTTATGGCAAAACAAGCTAACATTGAGCAAGACGGTACGGTTACAGAAGCCCTTTCAAATGCGATGTTTCGCGTAGAACTTCCAAATGGTCATGAAGTTACGGCGCATATTTCTGGAAAAATGCGTATGAATTACATCAAAATTTTACCAGGCGATAGGGTCAAGATAGAAATGTCTCCTTATGATTTGACAAAAGGTCGCATTGTATATCGTTATAAGTAATAGCTTTGCCCCCTTATTGATTGACTGGTTTTAGCCTAAATTTATAATTATTAGGTTATGTATTTGATTTTAAGGCTAATAGGCTGATGATTTTGCTTACTATTTTGCAAACGCTTTTAAAATGCTAAAAAAACAATATTTTTTTAGATAAAAAGCGTGGGGATTTGTTATTCTCTATTTTTTTTTAGATATTTGCGGTTCTTTATAGTAAAATCTATTTCTTAGTTTATCATTTTGTTTTCAAATACTTATGAAAGTAAGAGCATCAGTAAAAAAGCGTAGCGCAGATTGCAAAATTGTGCGCCGCAAGGGTAAAGTCTATGTTATCAACAAGAAAAACCCTCGTTTCAAGCAAAGACAAGGATAGTCTTTATTATCCATTTTTTATTATTCACCTTTTTAATTTGATATAGCATGGCAAGGATTCTTGGTGTCGATATTCCCGACAACAAGCGTGGCGATATCAGTTTGACTTACATTTTCGGTATCGGACGATCACGTGCAATCAAAGTATTGCAAATGGCTGACGTAGATGCAGGTAAGAAAGTGTCGGAATGGACTGATGCTGAATCACGCAAAATTCGTGAGGTAATTTCTGAAAATTACAAAACAGAGGGCGAGCTTAAATCAGAAGTTCAGCTCAACATCAAAAGATTGATGGACATCGGTTGCTACAGAGGCTTACGCCACCGTCGCGGTCTTCCCGTTCGCGGCCAGCGCACAAGCACTAACGCACGTACACGCAAAGGACGACGCAAAACCGTAGCAAACAAGAAAAAGTAATCCATATTGGTAGTAAAGGCTTATTGATTTATGCAATAGCAAGTGCTACCCTAAACGAGAATTGTAGCTTATGGCACAAAAAAGAAAAGACAAAGCAAAAAAACGAATTGTGCGCATCGACGCACACGGACAGGCATACATTACTGCCTCCTTCAACAATGTTCTTATTTCTATTACTAACGCCGACGGACAGGTTATTACTTGGTCTTCAGCGGGTAAAATGGGCTTTAGAGGCTCTAAGAAAAATACACCCTATGCAGCCCAAGTAGCGGCTAAGGATTGCGCACAGCGAGCCAATGATTTAGGTGTAAGAAAAGTGGACGTATTTGTGAAAGGACCAGGCTCGGGACGTGAGTCTGCTATCCGTACAATTCATAGTGTAGGCATCGATATTGCGAGCATCAAAGATGTAACGCCTCTGCCTCACAACGGCTGCCGTCCGCCGAAAAGAAGACGTGTCTAAACTCAGTATTACACGATTATTAAATTGTGTGTAGTACTTAATGGTGGTAAAATACTGTTGTGGCGTTTATAGCCTTACTATTTTGCAAAAAACATCATTTGAGCATACGACAAAAAGCAAAGTGCGCCTATGACCCTATTATTAAAGTATCATATATAAGTACGCTACAGTACGAAGGGCTTAGGCATTATACAGACGGAGTGTTTGAAATCCTCTGTGATTCGCTCGGCTTATTTTAAGCGTAAGACTGACCCGTTAGAGCCTAAAATAGAGTGCGATGCCGAATCCGAGATTTAGCCTCCGCAGCAGATTTATTTATTTAGTTTTATACATTACTTATTACAAAACTCCATATCAAATATGGCAAGATATAAAGGACCAAAAGCAAAGATTGCAAGACGATTCGGAGAGCCTATCTTCGGACCTTGTAAACAGCTTAAAAATAAAGCATATCCCCCGGGTCAGCACGGCAAAGGCAGAAGAAAAAAGCCTTCAGATTATGCCGTTCAGTTGATGGAAAAACAAAAAGCTAAGCATATCTACGGAGTGCTCGAAAAGCAGTTTCGCAATACTTTTAAAAGAGCAGCTGCTAAGCAAGGTAATACAGGCTCGAACTTGCTCAAGTTCTTAGAAGCCCGTTTAGATAACGTGGTTTATAGATTAAATATCGCACCTACACGCCGCGCCGCACGCCAGCTTGTAAGTCATAAGCATATTACCGTAAATGGCGAAATTGTAAATATTGCATCTTATGCACTGCGCCCTGGTGATATTGTAGCCGTACGCGAAAAATCTAAGTCGTTGCAAGTTATTACAGAAAGCTTAAACGGCAGAAATAATCGTTATAGCTGGTTAGAATGGGATTCGGCACAGAAAGCAGGTAAGTTTTTGCAGTACCCAGAGCGTGATGAAGTCCCTGAAAATATCAAGGAACGACTCATTATCGAACTTTACTCAAAGTAATTTATCTGTGGTTAGTCGGTGGCTCTCCTTTTGGCAAGGCTTCCGATTTTCTCTCATATAGATATATCATAAATCGAATTTATCATCTCATTTAGATATTAAAAGCTATGGCTATTCTAGCATTTCAAATGCCCGATAAGGTGGTGATGGAAAAAGCCGATGATTTTCAGGGTCTCTTCGAATTCAAACCGCTCGAACCCGGTTACGGTGTAACTATCGGCAACGCATTGCGTCGTGTGCTACTCTCCTCCTTAGAAGGGTATGCCATTGTCGGTGTGCGTATCCCTTCAGTTTTACACGAATTTACGACCATTGAGGGCGTAGTCGAAGACGTAACCGAAATTGTTCTTAATCTGAAAATGTTACGGTTCAAAGCGCTCGTTGAAGAGCCAGATTTGAATATCCGATTTAGCGTAAGCGGTCAAAGCACTATAACTGGTGCGGATATAAACAAAAATGCAACTGATTTTGAAGTCCTTAACCCCGAACAGATTCTCTGCCACTTAGACGAAAGCGTTGAAATCGATTTTGAGCTTTATCTAGACAGAGGAAAAGGATATGTGCCGGCAGAGGAAAATCGTATCGAAGACCAACCCATCGGTCATATTCCTATTGATGCTATATTTACACCTATTAAAAATGTAAGATATAACATCGAAAATACACGCGTTGAGCAGCGCACCGACTACGAAAAATTGCTTATAGAGATTCAAACAGACGGCTCTATACACCCAGAAGAGGCACTCAAACAATCAGCTACATTGCTTATTAAGCACCTTATGCTGATTTCTGACCAACATATTACATTGGATACAGGAGATGCCGACGAAGAAGAAGCCGTTGATGAAGAAATGCTCCACATGCGTAAACTCTTGAAAACACAACTCTCAGATTTAGACCTCTCTGTACGTGCTTTCAATTGCTTAAAAGCGGCAAATGTCCGAACGCTTGGAGACCTTGTAGACCTCGAAATTTCTGATATGATGAAGTTTAGAAACTTTGGTAAAAAATCATTAACAGAACTCGAGCAACTCGTAGCCGATAAAGGGCTTACTTTTGGCATGGACGTAGCTAAATACAGACTCGACGAAGACTAAGAATAGTCATAACAGAGTATCAAATGTATCAGTAGCGCAATACAATATACATGCCATTTTCTTTTTTGTTTAGAAATCAAACTCCCTGAATAGCAGTATTTGCTATTTCGTTAAACGCCATTATAAGTCATGAGACACGGAAAAAAGTTTAATCACTTGGGACGAACAGCCTCACATCGTAAAGCTATGCTTGCGAATATGGCTTCTTCGCTCATCTTACATAAACGCATCAAAACCACGCTCGCCAAGGCTAAAGCACTACGAAAATATGTAGAGCCCCTATTGACAAAAGCGAAGGTTGATGTAACGCATTCACGCCGACAAGTTTTTGCCCAACTTCTTAATAATAAAGAAATTGTAGGCGAATTATTCAACGTCGTAGCACGTAAAATCGCTGCACGGCCCGGCGGATATACGCGTATTATCAAACTCGGCACCAGACAAGGTGATGCCGCCGAAATGTGCTACATCGAACTCGTTGATTTCAACGAACTTATCCTCGAACAAGCACAAACCAAAACTAAAACACGTCGTAGCAGACGTAGAAAAAGTAGTGACGGCGCTGCAAAAAATCAAAATCAAGGCGAGCAAAAGCAACAAGAAAATCAAAGCAACGATAATAAAGATGCTTCTGATGAAAATAGCAACGAAAACAAAGAGGCGTAAATCCTCTAAGTTATTCCTAAACTTAGCCTTAAACAAAAAAACGCAATTCTATATTTTTAGAATTGCGTTTTTTTATGCCTATACATTTACAGACTAAAATCAATAGATAAGACCAATACCAAACTCTAACAAATTTGGCTCGCGCATTTCTGTAAAACGGCTGCGATTATTCCGAAATTGATAGTTTGCTTTTAAAGCAATATTGCGCTTAGGGCGATAGTTAATGCCACAAGTAATATTAAACAAATCTAACTCTTCGCGCTCTATATCCATAAGGTTTGCATGAACGCTGGCATGGGTGCGCAACTGCTCTAAACGAAAAAATACGGGAAGTTTGGATTTGGCATCAGGCTTGACATAGTGCATCAAATCGCAACGTACCTCGCCATAATAGCCCATCGTTTGTTCACCTATAACGCGGCTGGTAAGATGATAAATATGATCGGTATCGCCGAGCCACCCCATCATGCCTACTCCAAAAAATGAAAAATTTTGATGCTCATAATTAAAATAAAGTGAGGTCATGGTAAGCGGTGCAAGCAAACGGCTACCATCTGCTTTAATATTGTCATAGCCCGAGTTGCCGTGATAGCCCGCAGCTGCAATTTCAAATTTTTCATGTGGACTGTATTTTAGCTTACCAAAAGCCGCTACATTTTCAGGAAACTCAAGTGCCATAAAACGACCCTGACGAACCCAGCTACTCTCTCTAAAATCACCAGCATTCAAACCCTTGACCATACCAATATTATACTCCAGATTATTCAGAACCTGTCCATAGAACATAAAGCCTAAATCTAACCATTGAGAGGGTATAAGAATGCGCTCAAGCTCAGGACGATTTACAGAATAAAAAGCAGTAGGCTCCTCCATAACATTGACATAACCCAAAGGCACAGGAAAATTACCTATACGTACATTGAACTCCTTGCTAAAAAGTACTCTACCCGATGATTTTTCTAAGTGTCTGACTATAAGACACTTGAATATCTATCCATCTGGCAAATATAAAAGTACAATTTTTCCATAAGACTATAAACTCTTCTTTCATAATTTTTAAGCCTCGCCGCAAAATATCTAATCCTTTTCTAAACATACTATTCGATTTGTAACCATGTTT
>JAFIER010000122.1 GCA_020832465.1 Bernardetiaceae bacterium | reverse complement strand
GGCCAGGAATAACATTTCTCTGAGAAATGTTATTCCTGGCCGCCGAATGTTTAGCAGTATGATCGCTTTTGATATTTAGGTATTTGGGGCTATTAGTTTTTTGACTGTTTGTATTTGATAAACAAAAACGAACCTCCAAGCATAACTGCACCGATAACCATCATCACGATTACTTTGTGTATCAGCTCTGAAGCTGCTAAATCTACAAAAAACAACTTGAGTATGGCTATGGCAAAAAGCGTAATAGACACATAAAGCATTTGTTTAAGCCATGCAGAGGTCGATTGAAAAAGTACAAAAATAGCATGAAGCACTAATGCTACGGTAAAGAGAATGCTTAAATCAGACATAAATACTGCTATACAGATACTGTAACTCATGAGTATCATCGTATGTAGCAACAGCAGATTTAATTTCCAACTGGCTTCGGAGGTAAAGAGTTTTTCAGCATTGTTGTCTGCACGTTCATAAAATATAAACTTTGATAGCGGAGTAGGATATAGCAGTATGCCATAAAGTATGATAGCTATGACAGACAAAGTAATGGATAGATTCGTAGTGGCTATAAATTGATTGCCCAATATACCGCTTAACTGTACAATCAAAAATAACAAGAAGAAAAACATAGAAAACTCTGCAATTCTAAATGCAAAAATGTAGTTTTTGCTAAGTTGTAAAGGCGGGAAATAATCTTTGGCAAATACAAGTCCTAATAAGAGTATAACCCAGAAATTGACAATCCAGTTTGTATTACTTGAAAAGTAAGCTGCTACTATGCAAATAGTTACTACTGCATGATATGGTGCATAAGCAAATATACGGCGATAAGCAGATTCAGAGGCTGCTTGCTTTAAGTACCCCTTTTCATAAAAAAGTATGCCTATTAGTACACTCAAGCCCATAACAACAGTCAGTACAGGCATTACAACCGCTTGACCTCGAAAATTGAGTTCTTGTAGGGTCATAGAAAAAGTGTGCCAAGCCGTAAAAGCAATCATCAAATGTAATGCAATATTGAGGCTTCTCCTTGGCTGTACAAACTTATGCAAAATATAAGCAAATACAATACTAGACCAGTAAGCCCAAAGGATATA
Source organism: Bernardetiaceae bacterium (assembly GCA_020832465.1). Taxonomy (GTDB): domain Bacteria; phylum Bacteroidota; class Bacteroidia; order Cytophagales; family Bernardetiaceae; genus JAFIER01. Next base: position 18,116 of record JAFIER010000122.1, on the reverse strand, counting down.
TTGTGGATAGAAGTAAGCCACTGAACTCCAATAAGTAATTGGTATAATGATATAAAACGCCTGCCTCAGGATTTTGGATATATCATAACCAATACCTTTTTGAGGGGTATATTTTTCATAAAAAAACTGCAAAAACCAAAGGCTTGCCAAAAACTCTACAATAACTATTTGTGCTGCCCAAGTTTGTAAGCTAAATACGGGCGCATCTGCTTGTAATAGGGAGTGTACAAGCAATGGAATAATAAGCAATAGGTGTACCCAGCCTAAAAGTTCGGTAAATACAAGCCCGCGACGTTGCCCCCACCATATCGCTGCATACATACCTACGAAAGAAAGTATAAAAATGGGGAGCCCGCTATATGTATATACGCCGAACCAAAAGGCTACTGTCGCACTCAAGGAGAGCAACTCTAAGGCTGCATAATTGATTTGTTTTTCATAGTTTTCTCTTTTGCTTTTATGAAGATAAAAAATAAAACACAAGCCCAAAAAGGCAAAAGGCAAAAATAAAATATTTTGATAGCTATAAGTATGGAAAAGCGAAGGGAAATCGCCTTTTTCTTGATAGAAAACAAATTCGAAGAAAGCATCGAGATAATTGAAAATAGCTGTAAAAAGTGCAAGTAGGGAAAGGGCAAACAAAATAAAGCCCTCAAAGCGCACTTTGTGCAAATCAAAAATATATCCACAATAAATAATAAGCAATGCCTCAAGTGCCCAAGCCATACCGAGAAGCGAAGCACCAAGCACGGCAGGTGTAGCAAGTGCAATATAAACGCCCGCTGCAATAAAAAATAGCAACTGAAAGGTTTTGTCCACTTGCTTTCGGGTATAGAAAAACAAACCTACAAAAATTAAGGATTGTAAAGCGTATTGCAATCCTAAAATATAAAATGCGCTACGAGGCTCGTGCAAGGCATACAAACCAGTAAGGTGTGCCGTGAGTAAGAAAGCAAACATATAGATAGAAGCGGCGTCCCAAGTTTTGCGCCAGGCTCTATGCTCCAAAAAAGCGGAAGCCATGAATAGATAAAAAAGGCTATTGAGCAATAGAGAAGCTATAAAAAGGTTACTCGAGGCTAAAAGATTGCCATCAAGCAGAAAATATACTGCAAACACAATGCTTAGTGCTGTAAAAGTTCTGCCTTCCTGCCACTTGATTACGTCTGAAATAATAAGTGCTGAAAGCGAAAATAAGCTCAAATAAGCCAGATAAATCAGTGGCATCGATAGAATAGGTGTAAGCACCGTAGCCAGCACACCCCCACCCAAACTTACCACCATCAAAATTTTTGTTTCGTAACGATATGCCCAAAAATGCGCAAAGGCAGTATTGATAAAAATCAAAATACCGGCCATGAGCATACCACCGAGTTCTTCGCCAAAAGCATAGACTACAATATAATTGATGGATATACCCAATCCAATAAGAGAGGAGGCGAACTCGCCATATTTTTCTTGATTTTTGAGACGCAAACCAAATCCGATGCCTATCACAATAAAAGCCGCTGCAAAGCTAAATATATATTTGAGCGGTTCGTAAAAAGAAATCGAGTATTGCATCAAATAGCCAAAGCCAAAAAGTAGGGCTAATATTCCGCCTAAGGTCATGAAAAAGACGGGGAGCTTATTTTGAGTTTTGTAATGGGTATAGGCAGTAGTGAAAAGTTTTTGAACCTGTAAAAAAGGCAAAAATAAGTCATTTAAAAAAGCAAAGTTTTTAGCTATATCGTATGCCTTGCGTACTTTTTTTGCTTTTCTTTTTTGCGCCTGCTTTTTGTAAAACGTTTCTTGGGATATATTTTGTGATGCGTTGTCAGACTGGGCTTGATCTTTTACTTTTTGTGGATTTTCTCTAAAGGGGTTTTGATTCGTTTGCGGTTTTGCTATGGGCTCAGTATTTTGTTGTTCTTCGTTTTTTTTGTCGTAGATTTTTTCTACTCCTTGATTTTTGTCTTGGTATTGCTCAAAACTTTCTGTTGTTGAAGTTTGAGGTTGCGTAAGCGAATGATCTTGAATTTCTGGGGGTGCATTGTTGCCGTAGGTTTGTTGTACCCAAAAATTTTCGAGTTGGGTTATTTTTTGATTAAAATATTCACTCTGTTTTTGCAATCGAATTTGAAATAGCTCAAGCTCTTTCTTTAAGGCTTTAAAGTCTTCTAATCGGATTGTAAGTTCTTTATTGCATTGTACACAAACCTTATTATTCGGTTCGTTTTCTGCACCGCAGTGAGGACATATTAACATGTTGCTTTACCGTTATTAGAGAAAAAATATGATACTTGTCAGTTTTGCCTACAAGGATTGTTTTTTTAAGACTAAGAACGAAAAACAGGAATCAAAAGTTGTGTTTGCAAATGATTATTTGTTATTAGCGCAAATAGCTCAAAATCTAATCATTGTTTTTAGTTGCTTATTTGTAGTTCTTTACTTGCAGTCATATTTTGATTTTTATTGTTTATCGTCGTTTTATTTTGCTATTTCTTTTAGTAGTGCTTTTGCTTTTGCTTGATATGTATTATCAGAAGAGTCTAAAATTTGATTTAGCCATGTGCGGGCATCATTTTTTTTATCGAGCTTGAGCGAGGCAAGTGCGGCATACCACATTGCATCATGTTCAAATTTTGTACCTTGTATTTGTGCTTTTTCAAATTCTTTGATTGCCGCTTGTGGTGCGTCATCGGCAAGCAGGCTTAGTGCGAAGTAGAAACGTAGGTCTGGACTTTGAGGATTTTTATCGAGTAGTTGTTTTGCGATTTTTATAGTTGTTTTATAATCTTGCTGTTCGTATGCGTTCATGGCATCAGCAATAGTATTGGGTTCTGGGTTTTGATTACGTGTGATAGGCTGGAGGTAGTTGGGCATGGTTTCGTAGTATGCTACAAAAGTATTTTCGGCTTTATTTCGTTCTAAAAGTGCTTCACCAGAGAACCATAGGACGACAAAAGCGATGATTGCAGCGGCAAGCAGCCCTCCCATGAGGTAATTGATAAAATATTTTTTATGATTTTTCGGCTTATATTGGTAAGGGTGAGCTGCGTCGAGTTGCTGCAAATGTTTTTTAAGCTGTATTTTGCCTTGATTTTTGACTCCTTGCTCTATTTTTTTGAGCAATGCAAAATCATGGCGAAAATCAGGGTCTGTTTGTAGTCTTTCCTCGAGCTCGATTTGTGTTTTTCTATCGAGTTTGTTTTTGGTAAAGAATTTTTCGATGTCCTCTTCTTTCATGATTTTATAGGAATGGTAATGTTAGTTATTAGTGTATTGCACCTTTTTATAAATCGTTTTGAGCAAGTTTTAGTTTGAGCATTTCGCTTAGTTTTTTTAGACATCTGACTTTTTGGCTTTTGACGACGTTTTTATTTTTATATCTCATTTCTTCTGCAATTTGTGCAATATCTTGCCCTTCATAGTAAAAACGAATCAAAATAGAACGACAAGGCTCTTTAAAGTCTTGCAATACTTGCCTTATGGCTTCGCTTCGCTCGTCTTCATCTTGTGTATCTTCTTTCAAAAATAATTGTTGCTCTTTGACTGTCGCTTCGTGTCGGTATTTGACTTCTTCTTTTTTCCATTTTTTATAAAGCATATTTTTTCCAATTCCAAACAAAAAAGTTGAGAGTCGGCAAGATAGGTTATCAAGTTGCCCATCTATGATTTTTTCGTACATAGCTATAAAGGCATTTTGATACACATCTATAAGTATTTCGTGCTCTATATTGTATTTTTTATTAGCCCAGCGGATAAAATTATGGCGTTCGTCTAAGTAAAAAGCATCTAAAACATTTTTATCCCCTGCTTTAATTTTTTGCACGATGTGTGCCTCATCTATTTTTAGTTTTTTTTCTTTGTTCATTGATACATCAGTACTTGATATGTAAACAAAACTTGCATAATTTATTAGGGTACTGCTTTTTTTGTAAGTTATTTGCGCTATCCTAATAAATTTTTCATACTACTATACATTCGCTAGCCAGAAATACCATTTTTTTGAGAAATGTTATTTCTAAGCCCTTTTTTCTATAGTGGTGGTATGTAAATTTTCACAAAAAAAGTGCCTTCGTTTTGATTATGAGAACGATAGGCACTTTGATTAGTGTATTCCACTTAGACCTTTTAGTTAAGTTCTGCGATTTTGGCTTTGATACGCTTGAGGTTTTTTTCGTCATCTACGTAGTTGTAGATAGATTGCAAAATACCGAGCGGTCTGACTTCTTCGTTATTTATTTCAATGGCTTTCTCGAGGTAGGGTGCGGCTTTTTTAAAGGCTTCAATAAGCTCTTTTGGTTGTCCTTTTACGCCCTCCTCTTCGAGCTTTTCGCCGAGCTTAACGGCTTGGTTGTAGTAATAAGTACCGAGTCCGAGATTAGCTTGATAAGAGTTCGGGTCGATTTTCATCATTTTTTCGAGGGTAGCAATAGTTTTTTCTGATTGCTCTTCTTGCTCGTATAGAAGGGCGAGGTTTTGCCAATAATCCATTTTTTCGGGATTGATTTGTACAAGTTTTTCGAGGATTTCAATGACCTTTTTATAATCTTCTTTGCCAATATAATGATTTACAGATTGTGCAAGTAACATTTCGTTGTGTGGAAATTTTACTAATGCTTTTTCGACTACAGTTTGTACTTCTTCGGTTCGCTCTTCACGTGCGAGCGCACCAATCCACCACATATAAGGCTCTATGTTGTTGTATCCTTCTGTAGATACGAGTTGCTCTATGTGTTTGATCGTTGCATCAGTCATTTCAGCGCGTTCTGCTAGCGCAATAGCATTTCTTATGAGCAAAGTATCCTCTGGGAATACGCGCACAAGGTCTGCAAAGGCTTCATAAGCCCCTTTGGGGTTTGATTCTTGCAAAGCAAGTCCTTTTTGTGCGAGTAGTGCTTTGAGTTCGTCTTCGACGCTTAAATGCACGCCTTCTATAGTTATGCTCATTTTTCCGATATAGGGACCATCAGCTTTATCGTACTTTTCGACCATTTTTTTTGATTTCAGAATTTCGCTAATGGGGTCTTTATCTCCAATAAGTGTTTGAGTGTCTTCTTTGCTTTCAGCAGTAGCGAGTACTGCTAAGTACACTCTACTTCTGACGTACCAAGCTCTTGGGTCATCTTTTGTTTTGTCGTGAGTTATGGCAGCTTCTATATTCTCAAGTGCTTTTTCTAAATCGCCTGTTTCCATAAAGTTTTCAGCTTTATTTATGGCAGACTTCTGGGCTTTGCTATCTAATGATAGCAATATAAAAGCTGTAATTAGGCTCAATAAAATAAAATTTTTTCTCATGTTTTTGGGGGGGTAAAGTAGTGTTGTATGCTTTAAAAAATAAAATAAACAAATAGACATGGTAGTATTAAACAAATACATTGCCGTTTGTAGGCTAATATAGGTTAAAACAAAAATAGAGACAAATATTTTGTCTCTATTTTATGTTAAAAGTTGTAAACTAAGGCTTTTTGCTTTTGCTTATTTGCTTTTAGTTTCTTCTGCGGTGCGAGTATTTTTGATTTCTTGCACCTCAAGACGTATTTCTTGGGCTAAATTTTTCATTTCTTGCATTTTCTTACGAATGCGCGTGCCCGCTGCTTGATTTTCTTTTTCGTAGAATTTAGAAAAATCAGGCTCTACGTCTTTTAATAAATTGGCTAATTGTTCGTATCGGTTCATAAATAAATAAGGTTTTGAATATAAAGTAAAACAAAAATGCTAAAACGCTCGAAAAGTATGCTTATTTGTACATTAACTTAACGAATAGGCTGCAAAATAATAGGTATTTTAAAACAATCCAAAAAAACGTGGCTAAATTTACTAAAAACACGTTTTTTTTATTGATTATACCGTAACATTGATGTCTAAGTTGGCATAATACTTTGATTTAAGCTTTTCAGAAACTTTTTCAAAAGCTGCAATCGTTTCTTCTACATCTTCCATAGTATGGACAGCCGTAGGTATCAAGCGCAACAAAATTACATCTTTAGGCACTACTGGATATATCACTACGGAGCAGAATATACTGTAGTTTTCACGCAAATCAATAATCAAATTAGCTGCTTCGTTGTTTCCGCCGCTTAGGAATACTGGCGTTACAGGAGATTCTGTTTTTCCAATATTAAAACCACGCTCTCGGAGTTTGCTCTGTAATGCTTTTACGACAGTCCATAGTTTTTCTTTGTGCTCTGGCTGATTGCGCAGCATATCGAGGCGTTTCATATTACCAGCTACTATTGGCATAGGTAATGTTTTTGCAAAAATTTGGGAGCGTGTGTTATAACGTAAGTATTCTATAACTTGCTCGTTGCTCGAGACAAAAGCACCTATGCTCGCCATGGACTTAGCAAAAGTAGAAAAATAAATATCTATTTCGTCTTGTACGCCTTGCTCCTCGCCCGTACCTACGCCCGTAGCACCCATAGTACCGAAGCCGTGTGCATCATCAACAAGCAAACGAAACTGATATTTTTTCTTTAATGCTACAATATCTTTAATACGACCTTGATCTCCAAGCATACCAAAGATACCTTCTGTGATGACTAATATACTACCCCCAGTTTTTTCTATGACTTTCGTTGCCCGCTCGAGTTGTTTTTCGCAGCTTTCGATGTCGTTGTGAGGGAATACAAATCGTTTTCCTAAATGCATGCGTAAGCCGTCATAAATGCAAGCGTGGCATTCTGAGTCATATACTACGGCATCTTTGCGGTCTAATAAAGCATCTATGACGGACATAATTCCTTGATAGCCGTAGTTGAGTACCATTGTGTCTGGTTTTCCGATAAAGTCGGAAAGTTGGCTTTCAAACTCTTCAATCAAATTAGAGTTTCCAGACATCATACGTGCGCCCATAGGATAAGCTAAACCCCACTCTGCCGCAGCCTCTGCATCTACTTTGCGAATTTCGGGGTGGTTGCCCAGCCCTAAATAGTTATTCAAACTCCAAGTCAAAACTTCTTTGCCTCGAAATTTCATACGTGGTGCTAACTCGCCTTCTAATTTAGGAAAGGCAAAATAGCCATGTGCAATAGATGCATGTTGCCCTAAGGGGCCACGATTGTTTTTTAATTTTTCAAATAAATCCACGTTAGTCTATTTTTATGTGTAAAAACTTTTTTAATTTTAAATAATGTCAATCCAATGCAAATTTAGTGCTTTTTTTGCAATTTATAAAATGCACTAATCATACTTAGCGGCGTAAACCCTCTGCATGCACCTCGATTCGGTCGCCTACGCCTCTGGTAATGACTGCATAACTAAAACGCAACTCGCCCGTAGCACTCACTTTGCCTAAACCTATACCTTCTACTTCAAAGTCGTTTAAAGAAGTAGAAAATAATTGCCTATCTATGCGAAATTCAGAACCATCAGAAGACAAACGAACCTCCAGAGAACGCCCAGACGCACCAATATTATGAAGCCAAAGTATGGAATCATCGGCTTTGGATTTCGTAATGGAAAGCGTATAAGAAAAGTTACGTGTAGAATTGGACTGAACAATCTGCTCTGATACATCAAAAGTGCCTACAAAAGCACTCCGTAAGTCTAAAGCTAACGCATCGTCTTTGTTCGAACAGCCAAATAACACAAGCAAAAATAATGCAAATATAAAATACCGAAATAAAAGCATAACATTAGGTTTAGTCAAAAAAGAAAATCTTAATGCTAATTTTAATAAAATTACAAAAAAAGATGCAAATAAACAAGAAAATCCGAATATTATATCATTTATATTCGTTTGGGGGGGACGACAGCTTTGCTCAATTAGCCCAAAAATAACATTTCTTTAAGAAATATTATTTCTACAATTTACTAAGCATCAAGACCTAAGCCGATTTACTCATTTGAGCTTATACACTTTGTTTTTGCATTTTCACTGAGTATTACTGCTTTTGTCTTACTATAAAAGCCAAATGAAATGATTTTTGTTATATAAATAAATTTGAGTTTCAAAGTTTGTGAATTTTAAAATAGGGATAGCATTTAAAGAAATGCTATCCCTATGCTTGATCTTTGCGATGCATATGCATCATTTATTATATATTGGTTTTGAGTAGTTTAATGGCTATTGATAGCAATATGATACCGAATACTTTGCGCAAAATATTGGCACCAGCTTTGCCGAGTTTGCGCTCAATCCAGCCCGAGAGGCGCAAAACGATGTATATCAATATTAAATTAACAACTACACCAATTAGAATATTTGCTTGTTCGTACTCTGCACGTAGCGAAATAAGTGTGGTCATTGTGCCCGCACCTGCGAGCAGTGGAAATACCAATGGCACAAAAGTAGAGCCTTTATCCTCCGCTTCTGATTTAAAAATATCTATACCCAAAATCATTTCCATACCGATAAGCAGCATGATAATACCACCCGCAATGGCAAAAGAAGATACATCTATGCCGAAGAGAGCCAGTATTTCCTGACCTAAAAAAAGGAACATAAACATCAATATGCCAGAGACTATTGTAGCTTTACCCGCTTCAATAAAACCATTTTTTTTACGCAAATCAATAATAATCGGAATAGAACCCAAAATATCTATTACCGAAAAAAGAATCAGAGATACAGATATAATCTCTTTTACGCTTAATGTCATATTTATTTCAAAATTTAAAGAGTGATTAAAGAACAAACCATAAGCAATAGTAAGACTTTGCAAAAGAAGCATAACAACATTAAAATAGCAAAGTTCCCAAATTTTATACTGTTATATAAAATTAAATCTAAATCGCTTATTATCAAGTTTTTATCTTTTGATATTCTTTTTATTGCGCTGCAAAATTAGCATATAAAAACAATATTGCCAAATATTATTCTATGAAAATTTTGTGAATTTTTATTCCAAAATCTTTCTCTACGCAGTCATGGAATTGCAGGGGGCTAAGAGACTTCTCTGGGGTAGCTTAGAAAGTATTTTTTTACGATAATACCGAGGTTGTGTACGGTAGGTAGGTCTGAGGTTTGTGCAATATTGACGATGTCTCCATTTTTTTTGTAAATCAAAATTTGTTGTTGTGGTGATTTTTGATAGGCTGCATTGCTTATAATACCTTGATGGAGCAGGAATGGGATTTCCTTGTCAGTGAGTTGATAATGCTTTTTTACATTTTCTGTTATTTTGTGTATTTCAGTATCTTGCGGTTTTTCTTTGTAAATAAAAGTGCGGAAAAGTTTTCGTTCGAGCACCATTTTGCAAAGCATAGCCAATATTCTGTCTTCGTGCTGCTGCCAAACTTTAATACTTGCCCAAATATCATAGTCGTCTAAATCGAGGAATGCTTGCAGGTAAGTTTCTTGCTTGATAAAATCTTGAAAACGTATTGATTTTTCTAAAAAAAGCGCAAATGATGGGGTTGCAAAAAGAGTGTTACCTTGCTGGGCAAGCAGGCGCGCTCGTTTTACGATTGCGATAAGCATGTGTTCTGTACTCACTGTAGTTTTATGCAAATATACTTGCCAGTACATCATTCGCCTTGCATTGAGGAAATGCTCGATGCTATATACGCCTTTTTCTTCGACGAGGAGTTGGTCATCTACAACTTTTAGCATTTTGATGATGCGCTCTCCGCCGATAGTACCTTCTGACACACCTGTAAAAAAACAGTCTCTTTGCAAATAGTCTAATCTATCGGTATCTAATTGACTGGATACGAGCTGATGGAAAAACTTGCGTTCGTAGCGATTTTCAAAGATTTGAATGGCAAGTTTTAATTTTCCATCAAAACTATCATCGAGTTTTTGCATCAGCAGTAGCGATAGTTTTTCGTGCATACTGTTTTCTAAGATGCTGTTTTCTAAGGCGTGTGAGAACGGACCGTGCCCGATGTCGTGTAGCAAAATAGCGATCAATGCTGCTTCTTTTTCTTGCTTTGTGATAGGTGTGCCTTTCTGTGCAATCGTATCGAGTGCGGTGTGCATCAGGTGCATCGCCCCTATGGCGTGATGAAATCGGGTATGTAATGCGCCTGGATATACAAACTCTGTGAGCCCGAGCTGTTTGATACGCCTTAGTCTTTGAAAATATGGGTGTGCTATAAGCTCTGCGATTATACCATCTGGTATTTGAATAAAACCGTGTACGGGGTCGTTTATAATTTTATTTTTCATTGCGCACCTTTATTTATTTGCTTGCATAGGAACGGAAATATAAAAAGTAGAACCTTTATTTTCGGTGCTTTCAAAAGCTAATTTAGCATTTATTTTATGCAAAAAAGTGAGTGTAATCATAAGCCCAAGCCCTGTGCCTTTTTCGTTGTTAGTGCCGGGCGTACTTTCTAAGGTAAGGGCATCAAGCAATCGTTTTTGTTTTCCTTCAGGAATGCCTATTCCATTATCTTTAACTCCTATTCGAATACTATTATCAGATACTGTTGTAAAAATACTTACTTCGCCACCAGGCGGTGTAAATTTTATTGCATTACTTAATAGGTTGCGTAGCGAAAGCCTAATAATTTCGGGATCAGTATGTAAGTTGATATTATCAATATTATCCGTATTGATTGTAATATTTTTAGCTTCTGCGGCATATAGAAGTATATGCTTTGCATCTTCAATGGCTTCTTTTAGGTTGAAACTTACTAAATCAACGGGATTGCCCTCTATTTGTGTACGTGCCCAATTGAGTAGGTTATTGAGCAGCTCGTCAGCGTGTCCTATGCGTATCCATAAGAGTTCGTATAATTGATCACGCTCCTTTAGGCTCATATTTTTATCATCTTTGAGCAAAAAAAGCCCGCCTTTGATAGAGTTAAATGGTGCACGCAAATCGTGAGAAATCAATGAAAAAAGTTTGTCTTTAATTTGATTGAGTTTTTCGAGTTCTTGTTTTTGTTCTTTTTGTACTTGATAAGCCGCTTTTAGTCTTTTGAGTGTTTTGAAGTAAAAGAAAATAAAGCCAATCAAGAATAGCAATACGATGACGAATATGAGTATAAGCAAATTTTTATAAAAAATTTCTTGTTTTTGATAATCAAGTTTTTGGTTATCTTTTTTATTGTCTTCTAAAAGTTTTTGCATTTTGAGTTCGCTCTCGTATAGTTTTTCAATTGCATTGATATTTTGCTCTAAATTATGATTATATAAACTATCGCCTTCTTTTTTGTAGGTTATTACATACTGATATGCTTTTTGATATTGTCCTATGGCGGCATAGGCATTTGCAATAATCATTCGCAGTTCGTGCATGGCTTCATGGCTTTGCAAAGCTTTTGCTTCTTTGAGAGCTTCTTGTGCTATGTCAAGGGCTTGTTCGTAGTTTTTAGCTTCTATATGTAGTTTAGCGATTTGCAAATCGGTATTGAGCACAAGTGCACGGAAATTATTTTCAGCTTCTATGTCTCTGGCTTTCTGATAAAAATAAAATGCGCTATCAAAATTTGCTTTTTCTTGGTGTAATGCACCGATGTATTTGTAAGCATTTGCTATTCCGTATGCATCGTTATTAGCCTCATCTAATCCTAAACCGATATAAAAGTAATAGCTTGCGGAGTCGTATTTTTTTTCTAATAAATAGGTTTCTCCTATTGCATTATAAGAAGCGGGTATGCCTCTTACATACTTGCGTTTTTGCCAAATATCTAATGCTATAAAAAGCTCTTTTCTTGCTTTTTTATAATTATTTTTCTTTTTGAGTACGTGGGCTATATTTTTAAGTGCATAAGCTAATCCGACGCTATCTTTGCTGATGATAAAATCTCTTTTAGCTAAATAAGCGTATTGTGCTGCGCGGTTGTAATTGCCTTGTAATCGATAAATCGAGCTTAGGTTGTTGCGCGCATAAGCGAGTTCGCTGGGAGCATTGATATTGATAGCAGCGTCTTGGGCTTTGAGGTAGTAAGATGCTGCTGTAGAGTAGTCGCCTACGGTGCGTCTTGAAAGCCCTATAAAAGAGTAAATACGTGGAAGCAGTGCGAGCACGCTACCGGCTTCGGCATGTCCAAGGGCTTTTGTGCCGTAGTAGTAAGCACTGTCAGCTTTCGTACTTCTATAATGCCAAGCGAGCTGCGAGTAGTATTGAGCGGCTAAAGAGTCGCTTTGTGGTGCAATGATAAGCTGGCGCAATGTGGGAATATCCTCGAAAGTAGATACAGGCTGCGCTTTGAGTATAACTCCCAAAGGCAGTATAAGTAGCAAAAAGAGCAATATGAAATAGTTATAATATTTGCAGATATGGATTTTCAAATATTTTGTTGTTGAAGTTATTGATTTTGTATGGCTAAATATACAATATTCAATGCGATACTACAAATTTTATTTGTATATGCTTAGACGCATTGATGTAAGTTTGTACTTTGTTATATATCAAAACTCGTGCAATCGTTGTGCTATATTCCATCTGAAGTTAAGTGTTGATATGCTATTTCGCTCATTCACATCTAAGTCAGGATTTTGATAATCTCTGATAACCTGCTTAAAGTCTATAAATAAATTGTGTTTTATTTGATAAGAAGCTGTAAAATCAAGAAATAATAATCTACCAGCTGCCCCTTGTCCTGTAAAGTTTCCATAATCACCAGGGCGTGCGTGGTCGCTATTAGCTAAAATATTTCCGCCCATATTCATGTCATCTATATCTGCACCTAAATTTATTAACATGCTTTTTGCTGTAAAAAACAATTTTGGAAAGGGTTGATATCTCATGATAGCGATATATTCTCTAAAATTTGCACCTAAGGGGTGCGCTAAAGGCTGGCGGTAGTGTGCATAGTTAGTACGCATAAAGTCAGCACTAAAATGAGTGTACATATAAGGACGGACATAATTCCATTCGAGCTGAATATCTAAGTTAGGTATGGTAAAAGCATCGATATATTTTGCACCGAGTTGCACGGCTTGCTTATTTGCCCACCACTGCTCGCCACTGCGAATTTCACTCAAAACAAACTCATCTATAGCTAGCTGCCCATAGAACTGCACGGTTTTAAGAAAATTATATTTAAAATCAGCACCTACTAAGGCTTTATCGCGCGTGCCTAGGCTCTGCTCTACACTCAAATACAGAATAATAGGATTGAGATAAGCCAAATCAAAAGCGTAATCAGTATTGCGTCCGTGCCTGCTAAAGACAATAGATTCCACGATGCCAATATTTAAATTAGGTAGTACGTTCATACCTAATCTGTGCATAACAACATATTTTTTGGGATATAAAGTATTAGCACGCAATACATCTCCTACCATTTGGGTATAAAGATTCGTATAGTTGAACTTCCAAAATTTTGTATTGAGTTTTAAGAATAGGTAAGGAGCTGCGAAGTCAGAGAGTATCAAAGAGCGATGTCCGTTGCCCCAAAAGTGTTTGTCATGTCCGAATTGCAAATCCATGTGCCGAATCGGTTTAAACTGAAAATAACCCTGTGCACGCAAAAAATCCGCTCCTGTCTCGCGCCATATTTTTGAAAAACCTTCATTAGGCACTACTAAGTTTTCTAAAGCTCGGTTAGGGCTTATAGTATCTATGCGTGTGAATACATAGTGTGGAAATATCGCTTGCGTCTCGGCGACATAAGCATAAAAACCAATGCGATTACTCAAGCTACCGTGTACTTGAGCCCCTCTCAGATTGATATAAGGACGCTCCATAGCTAAATTATCTCGGCTTGCGCCCAAATGCAATACAGGATTGACATGTACATCAAAATTATCTTTGCCTTTATCTAAATTTTGCTCATAATCAGCATTCTGAACACTAAACCAGTCAGATTTTCGCTTATAAAAATGTTTTAAAATCGGCTTTTTGCTTTTGCTATCATCAAACTCAGACCACTCCCAGTTGTCTATTTGCAAATAAGACAAATTAAACTTATCTACTGCTGAAAGATTACGACTGCTATCATTTGCCAAATATACTGAATCTGCAAAACTTGCTACATCACGACGCGTCAATGGCGATACCGTAGAGTGAAAAGAGTGAGAAAATGCGCCTTGCTTTATCTCAAAACGATCTATCAAATGATAATAGTCTTCGTTTAAAGGTACGTAAGGGGATTGTGCCCAAAGAGAAAAAGGGAGTAGGCAAAAAAATACTAGAAGATACAAAAACAGTCTTATCGTTTTCATGTGTAAAGTAAAATCAATGATTTATACAACTATAACCTTAAAAATAATTAACGAACTGCAAAATAAAACAATTTTATGACTTTATACAAACAATCTTATAATATTTAGCAAGGAAATTTTACTTCTAAAATATTGCGCAAATAAGTGCATTTTATATTGGCTTGATAGCAAATCTTATTATGCTAAAACAACGACCTAACTAAGCAATTTTGAAATCTAAACGCATAAAATTAGTTTAGGTAAAAAACTCTGAGGGCTTTATCAACTCCTGAGGCTGTGTGCGAATGTTTGCATCTTGATGTTGTTTTTTCCTGCGTCTTTTTACTTTTTTACGCACACGCATTTTTTCTGTAACGGCGATAATGGCATAAAGTGAGCAGACATAAAAAGGAATAAATGGAATTTTATAGCGCACTAAAGTACCAAAATTAGAACTTGCTATGCCTACCCAAAAAGCAAAAATAAATGTAAAAGTTATGGCAAATGGGATAAAGTGGTTGCTAAAAATTAGCTTCAAAGCCCTTATATTAAACACTTTGCTTAATACTTTGATTGTCAAATAAGCGATAAAAGTATTCTCTAACGCAGCAAGAAGCATTACTGGATTCACAGCTTCCCATAAAAAAGGACGAAAAATAGCAATAAAAATCGCCTTAGGTAAATACTGTAACATCCCACCGAGTGTGCCGTCAAGAGGTCCTATTTCATAATAACTACCCTCACTACTTACCTGCCTTAAATAATCTGCCGTTACCTTAGTCTTTTTAGCTACATTGTCTAAATCAAAGGCTGTGCCTTCTATCATTTGCATTAGCAAATAATACCCGCCTATACTAAAAACAGCTAACAAAAACGGACCGATAGCAATACGCAAAAATTGTGAGCGAATTTTTTCACTATACATCAAAAATACCCAAACCGAAAAAGCAGGTATTAAACAATACAAAATATATCCTTTTACTGATAGCAGTATGACTATACCCAAAACACCTAATAATGAGGCACGAAGTAATTCCTTTCCTTTGATAAATACAAAATAAAGTGCATAGACAACAAAGCACATTGCACCGAAAGATAGAGGGTCTTTCATTAAGCCAGAAGCCCAAAAAAATACAGAGGGAAAATAGAAAATACCATAACTCATTTCCTTTTTATACTTTGGAAAAATATCGCAAACAACACGATAAAAATGCCAAGAGCCTATAAAGCTAAAAGTTGCAAAGAAAAAACAGAGTATTAAATACGTATTAAAACAAAACAATGAAAGAAATCCCGCTATACGAATTACCATATAAGAGGCTGGGTCGTCTTCATAAAATGGCATACCATTGCCCCACAAACCTACAATATCATGAGCCGCATATTTACCAAATATAAGGGTTTGCCAAACCTCCGTAGGCGCATTAGAAAACGCTCGATAAATCCGTTGAGAACCCTGATAATATAGTGTGGTATCCCCACCACCATAGTAAAAATTATACACTACAGCAAATCCAATAGCACCAATAATATGCAAATGAAAACCTTCCATAAAGGCTTTTTTCATCGTTGCATCGCTTAATTTATTGGCATAAGAACTCATAATGAGAAACAATAAACCCCAGTAAATTGGCGATAAAAACAAGTCTTGTAGCGTCATAAACTCCTAACGTTTTTACTCTGAAAATAGGGCAAGCGACCTGATTTGCTAAAAGTAAATTTTAGTCTAAAACCCGAATAACGGAAGTCGTATCATAAAGCGTACGTCTATCGCTCAAATTGAGCTGTATAACAAGACGTTGATTTGGAAAAGGTAGGGGGTGGGTAGGATAAAGAATAAAACCCTCGTCAATAATACCCTCACGCCTCCCAAGCAAACGCACAAATGCACGAACCGAAATGGCTTGCTCCTCAGTCTCGTTCAAATATGATGCTAAAAAATCTGTAGTAATAACACTATCCTTCACCGCACTATCTGCTACAGAATACCCTAAGCTACTAATCCTAATCGAATCTATACGATTATTAGATTGTAAATCCCTGCCAGGAGGAAGAAAAGCACCCGAGTTATACTCCCCAATAATGCGTGGAGAAAGCCGCACTTGCAAAGCTACATCGCCTATATAATGCAAGCTGTCCTCCTTAGGAATAGACGCACCACTAAGTCGTTCAATCCAATTTACCCGAAGTAAATCCCAGCGATATACCTCTGTTACCGTACCACAAGATAAAAGTAGCAACCATAGACTTACCCATATTAGGGCACTATAAAAAGAAAATTGTTTGAATTTTGTCATCATACAACAAAGTTTTTTTTGAGATTTTATGAATGCCTTTTTTTTCTATATACATAAAATAAATAGACTCGATCATACTACTATCTTAGAAATAACATTTCTCAAAGAAATGTTATTTCTAAGATGGAATTTAAGCGCATGGCCAACTTAACAAGATTTTTTTTGAGCTACTAACGAATATACCATCGGAATTTTGTTATCCAGATGTGCAATACGGTACTTTTTTGGAGCTATTTCAATGGTTTTATTGAAGCAGTTATAAGGAGAGTAGTCAAACTCCTGAAGAGATTGAATCTCAAGCCCGTTTTGAATTATGCTATTCAATACTTCGCTCAGACTGTGATTCCACATAACATACTCTTGTGTAATTCCGGCATTTTTATCTGCATAAGTGCCACTTTCGGTCTCGATAATCGCTCCAGTGTTGAAATAATTATAGCCGATTTTATCAAAATCAGCATCGAACATCCAAACTACTGGGTGAAACTCTACAAATATAAATTTTCCGCTGGGTTTTAAAAAATATGAAATTACTTTTGCCCACTGATTCAAATCAGGTAGCCAACCAATTGTTCCATAGCTTGTAAAAACAATATCAAACTTCTGCTCTAAATGTTGAGGCAGTTCATAAATATCCGAACAAATAAAATGAGCATGAGTGTTTGTGTCTTTTGCCATTTTTATAGCTTGTTCAATAGCTTTATCTGATAAATCAACCCCTACAACCGCTGCGCCAAGTCGGCTTAAAGAAATACTATCTTGTCCGAAATGACATTGTAAGTGTAAAATTGTTTTGCCTTTGACATCTTCTAATAAAGCTACTTCTATATCATTCAGTGAAGTTTTGCCATTCATAAAACCCTCGATGTCATAAAATTCCGAACTGAAATGTATATCTACCTTCTTATTCCAGGATTGACGATTGATTTCTAGGTAATTTTTTTCGGTGTTCATTGTTCTATTTTGTTAAAAGTGGCAGTTTGTGTATAAGTTCAAACCTTATGATGCGATTTAGTTATTTTCTGCTACTTGATTTAAGCATTTTGATTGTGCGCAAAACTAACAGTAAAAAAAGCAATACGCATAGGAGTATCCAGATAGGTTTGCAGTAGTACATCAAATCGTCATCGCTTAATAAGTTATGCGCTGCGTAATACAAAAATAAAGGTACAGCTGCAATAATAAGTAAAAATGTTGATACTATAATGAACAGTGAGAAAATATAATTTTTAAGGCTCAATGATCCCTTCAAACTAAAAAGATCCGAAAAATAAACTTCATCATCTGGGTTTGGCGTATCAGCATTGATAAAGGATTCCCAATCTAATAGTAAGTTTCCAATTTTTATTTTATCTGTTGTATAAATTTGAAGGCTATTTTCTATTCTTTTTCCATTTACATAAGTACCGAAAGTAGAACCTGTATCTGTAATAAATACCTTGTCCTGCCTTAGGTGAAGCACTGCATGCACATCTGACACATACCGATTTTGAAGAACAATGTCGTTTGTGGCTGCTTTTCCTATGTATAATTTTTTATCTGTTTTTTTGTTTGTTTTTGTCAATTCCTTTTCTCAATTTATGAGCTTTAAAGTGTTGAAAAATGCTTTATTACTTCTTCAAAAATTCATATTCATATACTTTTGACTCTATTTTTTGTGCCAAATTATCTAAGCGTTCTCGCAAATCGCTTATCAGTAGTGCGTACTGCTCATCGTCGCTATGGCTATTCATACGCCCTTTCTCATTTCTGCCCTGAAAATGCACACGAATATCGTATAAAGAAGCATT
>JAFIER010000085.1 GCA_020832465.1 Bernardetiaceae bacterium | reverse complement strand
GTCCGCTACACTTATTTATAAATGCTTTGTCTAAATGTTATGATGCAAATATAGGTAATTTAAAAACAAAAATGCAACTTTTTTTTTAATGTTCTTTTACTTTTATATGCGTTTAAAGCCTTTAAATAAGGTTTTAGTTTTTTAGAGATGCGAATAGGTGTTTAAATCAAGTTTTTATTGGTATGTAATAAAACCGATAAAATATTTAATTTTTTGATTATGAAGGCTATTTTTGGCTTATATAGGCAGAGAGGTAGGAATGTTTTACGCAAAAAAGTTAATGTTTAAAAAATATAAAATACAACGTTGCACAAGTGGCTTTATTTGCCAAGGCATCAAAACAAAGGGCTTAGATGTATGTTTTTGGCATGTGAGGATTATCTTTGCGCCTTGCATTTTCATCATTTTTTTTAATAACCGAAACTAAGCCTTTTGCTTTTATCTTGATTTCAGAATATGCCGAATCTTACTCGTCGTGTTGTTCCTATTATTTTTTTGACGCTCTTTATGGATTTGCTAAGTTTTAGCATGATTATTCCTATTTTAGCTCCCCTGCTTTTAGATGCAGAAGGCATACTTCCAGGAGATACGGTTTACGCTACTCGGACTCAGCTTTTGGGTTTTTTGATTAGTATTTATACATTAGCTCAATTCTTATCTGCGCCGCTACTGGGTGCATACTCCGATCGAAATGGGCGCAGACGCGCGCTTTTTTTTACGATACCGATTACGATTTTGGGGTATGTACTTTCTGCTTATGGTATCTATAGTGAGCAAATCATATTGCTTTTTATTGGTAGAATGATTAGCGGTGCAGGTGCTGGTAATGTAGCTATTGCTTATTCTGCCATGGCTGATATAAGTACGCCTAAAACGAAGGTAAAAAACTTTGGATTGATTGGCGTAGCTTTTGGTTTGGGCTTTGTGGTAGGTCCTGTCATAGGTGGTTTGCTCTCAGATTCTTCTCTTGTTTCTTGGTTTGCTTATGATACGCCTTTTTGGTTTGCTGCATTTTTAGCGTTTTTGAATATGATTTGGGTATGGTTTCGGTTTTCAGAAACACTTGATTTTACTCATTTAGCAAAGGGAAACATTCGGGTTTTTGAAGGTTTTTATCAGATAGTGCGCGCATTTAAAAATCGTTCTTTGCGACTTATTTTTAGCATTATTTTTATGGTATTTTTTGCATTTACATTTTTTACTCAGTTTATTCAGGTTTATCTCATTGAAGTGCATAGTTATTCGCAATCGGATATTGGTTTTTTCTTTGGTACAATCGGTATTTGGATTATATTTACCCAGGGGATTATATTACCCTTTCTTTCGAAGCGTTATAACTCTCGTCAGATGCTTCGTTTTTCGCTTTTGATATTTGCTTTTTCTTATTTGATTTTGCTTTTGCCACAGAGGGGCTGGCAGATGTATTTTGCTATTCCTTTTGTATCTATAGCGCAGGGGCTTACGCTTCCGAATCTCTCGGCATTACTGTCAGATGCAGCGCCTGCACATTTGCAGGGCGAAACTTTGGGTATGCAGCAGGCAGTGCGCTCTTTGGCACAGCTTGCGCCACCCTTGATAGGTGGATTTACAGTAGCACTTGCAGTGAGCATGCCGCTATGGACGGCAGCTATTATTACTATAGCCGCTTGGGTAATTTTTTATATGCTGTTGAAATAGGGTAGAAATAGCCTAAATTCAAAAAGTAACATTGCTTTGAGCCTAATCCTTTGAACTCTAATATCCGTACTGCCTGTAGTAAGGAGGTTACAGCTATAAATTTTTATACTACATTACATTTGCCAGCCGGTAATAACACTTCTCCATAGCTTGGGGTTTGCAAACTCCAAGCTATGGAAAAATGTATAACGGCATGTTATGCTTATTTCATCTCCATAACATTATCTTTTGGAAACCTATCAATTAAAATATTGAGGGGGTCTATACCTGCTTTGACGGGTTTTCCTTTTACTTTAATCACAAACTCATTTTCTTTGCCATTGAGTGCGTGTTTTTTAAGATAAGCGAGTTTGGGCTTTTTCGGGTCATCACTTTTAACATAGACACCTATATCAACAGATTCTCTAAAAGGAACGATAGTTTCGTTGCCTAAGGTATCGGCTTGTACTTTTTCGCTTTCGGTTTTGATGCGCACTTCGTACATATCTTTTTCGCCTTCGATGGGTTTATACTCGGCTTCTAACGTACGATTTTGATAGAATGTAATTTTTTCAAACCAATCTTCAATCAAAAATTGAAGAGAGTCAGGTGTTACCGCACGAAACTCCTTCATTAAATCTTCTGTATTGGGATAACGACCTTCGCTATACTGCCACTTTTTGATGTAGTTTTGAAGTGCAAGATTGACCTTATCTTCACCGATATAATCCTGAAAAGCATACATAATAAGCGAGCCTTTGTTGTAATGAATATACTGCTGCCCTTCGACCTCTACCATAGGACGCTCTTTTTTACGTTCGCTGCTTCGTCCTAATAGGTATGAATTGAGTTCATGCTTCAAAAAATCTTGAATGCGCTCCTGAGGATAGTTGTGCTTCATCACCATTAAGGCCCCATATTGCGATAGCGATTCGGAAAGCATGCTGCTGCCTCGCACTGCCGCCTCTGTAACTTGATGCCCCCACCATTGGTGTGCTGCCTCGTGTGCCGTTACGTAGTAATTCACATCAACGTCCTCCTCGCCAATATCTAAAATAAATCCTATACCTTCCGAATAAGGAATTGTATTGGCAAAAGATTGCGCAAAGCTCGAGTAACGTGGAAACTCCATAATGCGCATTTGACGGTATTGATATTCACTAAAATTTTTTGAAAAATAAGTCAGTGCATCTTTCATACCGCGCATCATGCGCTCGAGGTTGTAAGTATGAGGTTTGTGATAATAAATCTCAAGTGCAACTTCTTTGCCCTTAGGGCTTACCCAAGTATCGCGCATAACTTCGTAGCGTGCCGAGACCATAGAAAAGAAATTGACCATAGGTACGTCCATTTTATAATGGAAATAAGCCCTACCATTTTCTTTCCATTCTTTTTGCAAATAGCCTGGTGCAATTGCTATTTGGTCTTCAGTGGTACTCATGACAATTTCAAAGTTAATTCTATCGGCATCATCGCCAAAAAGATTAGCACTAAGCCCACGTGGGTCATCGCGCTCTAACGTACGTTCTTTAATTGGAAGGCCGTACTCACGGCGTTTGTCATCGCTCGAAAGCTCGTAGCCCTCTGCATAACCAAAAGAGGGCAAAAAGTTAGAATTATTGAAAAATGTACCGTTATAGACTATCGAAGTGCTGTTAGAAAAGCCTTCATTATCTACTTTGATATGAAAATCCATACGCACTGTATCGCCGGGTGCGAGTGGGGGGGAAATTGTATAAATTGTATAAGCAAAATCTTCCCACTCTTCTTTGACTTCAAATGCACGTGAAAAAGTCAGTTTTTCGGTTTTGGTGCGGTCGCTACCGTTACCTTGCAAATGAATCTCGGAAATGCTTTCTTGGGTTTTATTTTTCAATACAAAATAGCCCTTGAGCTGTGTCTTGCGCTCCTCAGGGAATATATCTACTTTGAGGTTGGTATCTGTAATTTTGGGTTGAGCTATAAACTCATATTGTTTTAAAGTTTTTTCGTAAGCTACACGTTCTTTTTCAACTGTTTTTGAATTTTTATACGTGCTTACGATATTTACATTATAAAAAATAAAAGCAGTTGTGCTTAAAAGCAAAATCCCTAATATGCCTATGGTCGTCAAATATCCTATACTGAGACGCTGTTTGCCTATGTGAAAACGCATTTTGAGCGAGGTTTCTGTGCCCCTAACTATAAAATAAATCCCAGCAAAAAAGAGTAATATCGCAAAAAATGTCCAGTGTAAGCTATATACGGTAAAGGTTTTGAAAAAATGTCCGAAGCCATTCATATCCGAATAAGTACCCAAATTCATACGTGAGGCAAAGCGGAAAAGAGGGTGTTCGATATTGATATAACCCAAAACAGCATTAAAAACAAAGACCATAACCATTAAAATATAGCCTACAAATTTGTTATTGACAAGACTTTGTATGAAAAATCCTAAAAGCGTATAGACCACAAGAAAGGCTAAGGTGTCCGTAAAGAACGAAATCAAATAAATAGAGATTTCATAGTTAAAATAACCTTTAAAAGTTTGAATTCCTATACCCGTAAATATCAAAGCCAAAAGCAGTACTACAAAGCTACTTATAAGTGCAAAAAACTTGGCCGTTAGTATGATCCAATCTTTTGTAGGCATGGCATCTATAATCAAATGCAATTTGTTCTGCTTCTCCTGCGCAAAAAGTTCTCCCGTGTAGAAAGCAATAATAATGAGAAAAAACAGCATAAAAGAAGAGGATATACTCTCGCTTATAAAAAAAGTTTTTGGCAGTGGCGAAACACCATAAGTTTCGCTTAAAAAACTTGCATTACTTATGACCATAACAATTCCCGCAAATATAATAGCAATAAATGGAATTTCTTTAAAAAGGTTTTTAAAATAAAACAAACCCATTTTTAAAACTTGATACCAGTCTGTTTTTGTGCCAAAGTGAAATCCTACCTGAGGTAGTGTAACCTCTTTAGGAATATTACTCATTCTTTGTAGGGGAAGTTTTTTGGAAGTTCTTTTCTTAAAGAATGATTCTGGTACGACCCTAAAAGCAAATCGGTAATAAAGCAAAAACAGACCTCCTATGGCAATAAAAAGCCATAATAAACGGTTATAAAGCACGTAGCCTTCGAGTCCTAAGAGTTGTGTATTTTTTTGTGAAATAGACCAGTACTCCGTTTCAAGTGCGAAAGCAGAGATACCAAAAGGGTCTAAAAGTGCCATAGTTTCTTTATAGTCCAGCGAGCTTCCGATGCCCGTGGCTATCAAATAAAAAACAAGCAGAAAAATGCCCTGCGTATAGACAACCAGCATCTTACGACTCAATGCACCGCCTGCAAACATAAGCACACCCGATATAAACAAATTGCTTAAACCAAAAAGTAAAAAAGGCTGTAAAAAATGCCAAAAATTAAAGGCCTGTAATTTCTCGGCATCACCAAAAAGCAATACATAAGTCGTCCCTGAAATCATACCGAAGAGCGCACCACTAAAAATAAAAATCAATATGATAAAAGAGCCAATAAAGCGACCAAAAAGATAATCGCGTTTTTGAATTGGAGTTGTAAAAAGTAGTGAATCGGTTTTGTGCTCAAAATCGCGAAGCACTGCTACCCCCATCACTGCTGAGGTTATCATCATGAAAAAAGCTGTGATAATCAATAAGATAGTAGTGATATTAGTCGGCGCATTGATTTTGACCGCCCCTGCCGCACCGCCAATAATTACGGCATCACTGGCAAAAGCAAGCATTGTGAGTAGAAAAATAATTAAGAAATACAGATAAGTCGCAGGGCGTTTAAGTCTGTATTTGAGTTCGAAGCGAATAATTTCTAAGAGCATAATAAATGAATTTTGGAAATGAATTTTGAAAGCCTGAATAATGTGATAAGTATTGATTTATAACGATTTGAGATTTTGATTCAATCAAAAAACAAAATTTGCACACTTACAAATGCAATGCTTTGTAGATAGCGAATTTGGCAGATAAGTTGCACCTACTGCTATTTTATTACGATAAGCTATGATTTTTTTTAGATTTGTGGAGCTAAACTTACAACACAACACAATACCCTAATTTTACTATTGCGCAATATACTACTATATATTCGGCGGCCAGCAATAACATTTCTCTGAGCAATGTTATTGCTAAGCTCATTTTTCCATAGCCTATGGGGTTTGCAACTCCTGCGTTATGGAAAAATGTATAGTGGTATGATTGCGTAATAAACTACAAATAGAAAATGGTAATATGTTAAAATTTTAAAATACTTCTAATTTAATTGCTTTTTGAGACGGTAATGCGTATTATTGATTTTTGATTTAAAGGTGCGCACAATGACTTATTTGAGTAGTTTTTGCGCGCAAAGAATCTTTTTATGGGTTGTTTTAGTTGAAATATAGATTAGTTTTTGGTATATTGCGAGCCTTTGGATGGGAGAGAGAATGCAATATTTTTACAGCCTTGTTTTAATACTCCTGCAAATATATGGATTACCGATTAGAAAATTTGTCAGAAGATGATTTTGAAAAACTTGTCAATACTCTTTGTCAAAAGATATTAGGCATAGGTGTTGTTAGTTTCTCGAAAGGTAGAGATGGTGGACGAGATGGGCGTTTCACAGGAACGGCAGATAATTATCCCTCAAAAGCTGATGCTTGGACTGGACAATTTATTATTCAAGCCAAACATACCTCTGATTATAACGCAAGTTGTTCAGACAGAGCCTTTTTTGGTATTAAGACAAGCATAGTTAATGGCGAAATTGAGAAAATTAAGGTCTTACGGTCAAAGAATGAAATTGATAATTATTTGCTATTTACGAATCGAAAAGAAACTGAAAATAGAGAAAATGCTAAAAAACATATCAAGCAAGAAACGGGATTAGAAAATGTAGATATTATTGGAAAAGAAACTTTGCACGGATTTCTGTCGCAACATGAGGACATTGCAAAAAGTTTTAAATTAGGTAGGTATGCACAACCCCTAAATTTAACTGAGTTTGATATAAAAGAAGTGATTACCGCTTTTGGCAAACAAGTTAAAACGATTAAAAATATAAATGCTATTACAGACCAACAGTTACTTGGTATTTCTAAAGAAAAGAAAAATAGCAAAAATAGTTTGTCAAAGGATTATTATGATAATCAAATAAAGGGAAGGTCGTTGCAGTATTTTGCTCAAATAGATGATTTTTTGCAACAAAGTGAAGACTTAACTTACTCTACCCGATGATTTTTCTAAGTGTCTGACTATAAGATACTTGAATGTCTATCCATCTGGCAAATATAAAAGTACAATTTTTCCATAAGACTATAAACTCTTCTTTCATAATTTTTAAGCCTCGCCGCAAAATATCTAATCCTTTTCTAAACATACTATTCGATTTGTAACCATGTTTTTTTGTATTT
>JAFIER010000081.1 GCA_020832465.1 Bernardetiaceae bacterium | reverse complement strand
CTCCGCTTAAACGGCGAGGCGGCTACGATTGTTAAGAAATTGATAAAAGAATAAACGCAAACCATCGGGAGGGTCTTCGACCGCTTCCGAGGTGAAAAAAAACTCTGGCGAGGCTTCAAGGCTTTGTCAGAGTTTTTTTTTTGAAAATGCTACCGTTTGTGTGTACGCTAGGTTGGTCAATTGGCTTAGATAGTTTCGAGCACTCACGTTTTTTTTCAACTGTAGCCCGAAGCACCAGGTTCGGAAAATAGCCTACAACAAGTCTGGAGCTGCGGCAAGTAGTCTAACACGAAGCTGGAGCATCGTTGCTACAGGTGCACAAATATTAAGTGTCAAAGTATCTGCACTAAAAGAAATATTATTTCTGGACTAATTTAGCAAAGTTGTCGTGCACCCTACCGTTTTTCGGGCTGTGCCTTTATTCTTATAATAGGTGTTATAGTCTTCGTTTATTCGCTTTTTGCAAGCTGGACGTTGAGCTGGAGACGCACCTCTTCGCCAACAACGACGCTTCCTGCTTCAGTTACTGCTCCCCATTGTAATCCAAAATCTTTTCGGTTAATTTTACCACTAATTTCAAAACCTGCCTTTGTATTACCGTAAGGATCTTGGGCTATACCGCCAAGCTCGACATCGAGCGTTATACTTTGGCTTGTTTCACGTATTTGCAGTGTACCTGTCATTTTATACTGTTTATCAGCTACTTTTTCGAACTTTTCTGATGTAAAAGTCAGTGTTGGAAACTCTGCGGCATTAAAAAAGTCATTAGAGCGCAAATGCTCATCACGCTGGCTATTTCCAGTGTCTATGGTCGCTGTTTTGGCAGAAAACGTTGCCCGTGCATCGCTAAAATTTTTGTCTGCGGCTGTTAGGCTACCTTCAAATTCATTAAAACGCCCCGTTACAGTTGAAATAACTAAGTGCTTTACTTTAAAAATAATTTCCGAGTGCATCGGGTCGATGTTCCATTTTGTTTGGTTCATGGTATTTTGGGATTGTATTGAATAAAAAATGTAAAATATAAAAATTGAGAAAAGAAGATTTTTTCTTAGCCGGAAATGCTAATTTTGTCATAATCAGAGGCTCATCGGCACTTCCATAAGTAGCCATTGACTATTTTCTTGTGCTTTGAGCTGTATATGTGTAGCATTTTCGATGGTAAGGGCATCTCTTTTTGTTAAGTCTTGCCCTTCGATTTGTGCACTTCCTTCGATGAGCAAGGCATAAAGTCCGTTACCCTTGCGTTGCCATTCATAAGTTAGGGATTTGCCTGCTTCGAGTGAGAGTAGGGCAAAGTAAGCATCTTGCTTGATTGTAAGCGAACCTTCTATAGGGGCATCTTCTGGCGATATAATCCATTGAAATTGGTTTACTCTCTGGGCTTCTGAAAAATGTTTTTGCCCATAGGCAGGTGCTGTATTTTTGATTTTTGGAAAAACCCAAATTTGAAAAAGGCGCACGGGGTTGGTCTTGCTATGATTAAACTCGGAGTGCTCAATGCCCCTTCCCGCTGACATAACCTGTACATCACCACTGCGAATGACCTCTGCTTTGCCTGTGCTATCGCGGTGCGCCAAATCGCCTTCTAAGGGAATGGTTATGATTTCCATGTTGGCGTGTGGGTGGGTAGGGAATCCACCTCCGCCTGCGATATAGTCGTCATTAAGGACGCGTAGAACGCCGAAGTTAATCTTGCTTGGGTCGTAGTAATTAGAAAAGCTAAAGCTATAGTGCGTTTTGAGCCAGCCGTAATCAGCTCTGCCTCGCTCATTGGCTTTGTAAAGCGTTTGCTTTGTATGCGAATATATCGTGCTCATAAGTCTTGTATTTTAAAGGTGTTTATTTGTTATTATAAATCGTAAAAATCATAGATTAGTTACATAAAAATGAAGTAAAAACCATAGCTTTGCGTGTACTTATTACGGTTTTGAGCAAAAACAGGATAAAAACTTTATACTAACCAAGCTATCTCTTTATCAACCCTGCCCAGTGGCGGTTTAATATTTATCAAAATTTATAGCATAGATAATGCTATGGCAGGATTTGAGCTTGCTTAATAAAAAAATACCATGAAAGCACCTATATTCAGTTAAATTTTTCTATTTTTGTTTTCGAACCATTACAAATTTGGAAGTTATATGACGAATCAAGATATGCCGTTGCCTAAGGCACGTAAAAAAAAGGCTGATAGCTGGAGCGATACGCTTAAATATTGGCTTACAAGAGACCATTACAGCACCCTTCTTATCCATATAGGCTTGATGGCTGGGTTGTTTATGATTGTTTTATGTTTATTTTTTTATGTGTACTTACCTACGACCACACACCATGGCGAGACCATACGTGTGCCTAATTTAGAGGATATGCACATCAACGAGATTGGCGATTTCTTAAAAAACAAAGACCTGCGCTTCGAGATTTTAGATACGGGTTATCAACAAGAAAAAAAGCCTTTTGTAGTTTTAAAACAAACCCCAGAGGCTGCCTCCGCAGTTAAAATAGGGCGCAAAATTTATATTACTGTAAATGCTGCCGACCCTCCTATGATAGAAATCCCAGATATTATATCCTTTTCTATCCGCAGTGGAATTCAACAACTACAAACGGCAAAGTTGTCCCCCAATACAAATTATATCAAGCATAGTGACAAAGATGTTGTATTGCGCATAGAGGTCGATGGCAAAGACATCAGCAAACAAGCACTAAAAGATGGTTATAAAGTAAAACAAGGCACACGCATCGAACTATTTGTAGGTGATGGGCAGCGCAATAATGATTTTGATATGCCTAATGTCATCGGACGAAAATTTGATGAAGCAGAGGTCTATCTCAATGGTATCGGACTGCGCCTCGGGCAAATTCATTATGAAAAAGCAGCTGATAAACAGCCTGGTACTGTACTCACACAGCGTCCAGGACCGGGGCGTAGAGTCGCACCTGGTACAAGTATCGAGCTATGGGTTACACCTTATTACGATAACGAAAAATCTGCTGATAAACAGCCCTAAAGCAAATTTGCATTGCTTTTGAAATACTATTTTACCGTTTTTATCGTTTATTTATCGCATTCAACAATAGAAAATATGAAACTATACGCTTTTGGTAAAATCCGTCAAATCGGCATTATAAGTACGTTACTGATTTTAATTTTTGCTTTGCAAGCACAAGCGCAGCAGCAACTTTTCCTCAAAGAAGATGTTTTTATCGCTGATTTACGTAAATTTATAGAACGAAAGTCTGATAAAAATACCAATGAAGTTATCGATAAAATGGAGGAGCTTTGGGAAAGTAGCCTCTCGGAGCAAGAGCGTGCCCTTATTTTGGAAACTTCTAAAACGATGTACCAAAAAAAGTTTCCCGCTAATCCTACTTTCGAGGTTTTTTATAGTTGCATTATTTTAGGTAAAGCTGAAAATAAACTCGACGATGAGCAACTACTTGGTTTTTTAGAAACAGCGCGTAAAACGGCTAATAACCTCAAAGCAGAAGCGGCGAACAACTTCTTCAATATCTCAAATTTATTTTTGAAAGACGGTAAATTCTCGGATTTTAAAAATAACGCACTTCTCATAGATAATGTAGAGTCTTTTAGTTTTGCGTATAATGGTGATGCCAGTGAATACGTCCCCGCACCTGATGAACCCATTGATAACAATAGTAATAATACGGAAGAGAATAATAACAACGAAACCCAAAGCGGTGATGACTACGGCTGGGGAAATGATAGCAATACAGACAATGCAGCCCCAGAAGAATATGACCCTTGGAGCCAAGAAGTACCAGAGGTGCAAGAAGAAAGCTGGGACGCTTGGGACGATGACTCTAACGAGTGGGATAATGGCGGTGGTAGCGGTTGGGGCGACGATGGCTGGGGTACTGATAATAATCAAGGTAGTGGTGGAAATCGCATTAGAGGCAACGATTTTGGCCCTAATATTCCTATCGCATCGCTCATTACAGCACCACAAGAGGGGCGTGATTCGCTGATTCAAGGACCTTATATTGAAATCAAAAATGCAGATATTACAATTAAAGGTAGGTTTGATGAAGCAAAAATCAAACAGACTAGTGGGCGCATGCAAACTATAGGCAATATTTTTAGTGGTGAAGGCGGTCGTTTTGATTGGAATGTCAAAGGTTTAAAGGGGGAGGTCTATAACGAGTTAGATAAATATTATTTTGATGTGCGCAAACCCGCTTTTATAGCTGAAGCCACAAAACTATTCTACCCAGCACGTTTTGAAGGTGGCTCAAATGGAATTCTTGTTTATGAATCTGTCAAAGCCAATGAATATGATAATCCACCTTATCCGCGTTTTAGCTCTTATTTAAACGATATTCAAGTGCAGAACATTGTACCTGATGTGGATTATGAAGGCGGTTTTACGCTTATCGGCAATAGAGAATCAGGTGTAAGCCTACTCGGCGAAGCATCTCGCATTACAGTTAGGAAAGATGGTAAAGAAAAATTTTCAGCTTCTTCAAAATTAGGTTTTATTTTTAATCCTGAAAGCATAAATAGCCAACGTGCTGAAATCGCTATTTACCTCCAGCATGAAGGTGGAATAGATTCTATTTCGCACCCAGGTCTTAAATTTCGTTATGATTTGGCATCGAAGGAGCTGCATGCACGCAAAGATAAAAGCAGCTACAAAAAAGCCCCTTTTGTAGATTCATATCATAAAGTATTGATTCAAGCAGAAATTATACAGTGGGAGCTTGCTAAGGATACTTTTAATATTTCTATACTTTCAGGGCGTTCGGCAACGACAATTGGAGAGGATAGCCTTACGGCTGCCGTGCCCGCAGTAGTTGAGTCTTCTAATTTCTTTAGCCAAGCACGTCTTCCTCTTTTGAGAGGATATCTGCCTTTTAATCCCATCGTTATGATGTGGTCTTATGTCGTAGAAGTGAAAAATAGCGACGGAATTTTTAGAAGTGCTGATATGGCAGATATGTACTATCCCAAACTCAAGGGCAGAGTCGGTAGCCAAGAGGCGCTGCGAAACCAAGTAAGAGGGTCTATGATGCAAATGCACGCACAAGGATTTATAAACTATGATGCACCCAATGATATTGTAACTATTCTGCCGAGAGGGTGGCTCTATGCAAGGGCTAACCTACCTGGTTCGAATAAAGCTCGTATGGATTATGACCGCATTATCTTTGCAGCCCGTTCGGGGAATCTTGACAACCTGACAGTCAATCTTACTGACAATAGCATTACGGCGAGAGGCGTACAAAATATTCGTTTTTATCAAAGTGGTTTGGATTCATTACCTCTTGTAGGCGAACCCCGTGATGGAAAAGTTATATTACGCAAAAACAGAAATATTGAGTTTGATGGTAGAGTTGCATATAACAACTTTATTTTTAATGGTGAAAATTTTGAGTTTCAATACGATCAATTCTTGATTGATATGCCCAAAATAGACTCTATGCAGTTTTTTGTAGAGGGCGATACGCTACCCAACAAATTTCGTAACCTCAATGGTACATTTACAATAAACCGACCTGACAATAAATCTGGTGAAAAAAGAGCCAGTATATATCGAAGATATCCTATATTTCAATCCGACTCCGAAGCACAAGTATTTTTTAATGGTGGTGAAATCATGGGAGGCGCATATTACGATACGGCCAAAGTGCATTTTGAAGTTTATAAATTCAAAATTGATAGCTTAGGGCAACGCCGTTTTGACGAAATTCCGTTTGAAGGAAGTTTTTATAGTAGTATTTTCCCAGACTTAGACTCTATCCCACTGACTGTTATGCCCGATAAATCCTTGGGGTTTGTATGGGAAATACCCGACGATGGCTACGACCTTTATGGTGGTAAAGGACGCATCGAAACAGGTAAAATTGTGATGAATAACGATGGTATCCGCACGGGTACGGAGCAGTTTATTGAGCGTGCTATAGAAGCAGGCAGACAGCCAGAATATACATATCACCGTAAAAAAGTAGATGAAAATGGTATTATAAATTATGCGCAAGTAACAGAGAATATTCCCAAAGAAGATTCACGTATTACATACTTAGCCGCGACACTTACTTCTAACGATTTTATTTTTTATTCTGATTCGGTAACGACCCTCAGCGATAGTAGTGCGTATCAAGCTACTGCCGAGGGCACAATAGCATCAAGCACGATAGGCAATGCGCAATATGCCGATGCCAAACTCGATAGATTTAGACTGCAATGGATGCCTGCCAATGATAGTATGCTTATTCATACAACTGATAAAGCATTTGATATGTATGTCAGAGCAGACCAAGCGCATACTGCCGAGTACGAAGGCGCACTTGTCGTAACCCCAGAAGGATTAGGCGGTTTTGGTGAGTTCCGCACTGATAAGGCTATTATGCTATCTCAAAAATTTGACTTTAACCGTACTAAAATGAGCGGGCGTGAAGCCACATTCAAAATACGAAGCAAACCCGAGAGCAAATCCCTTGATGCAAACGACTTAGCCGTGTTAGCCACTAATGTCAAGTTTGATTATGATATTATGGAAAAACCCGAAGAAGCCTATATTAGCTCCGAAGTAGAAGGTGAAGATATCTTTACCTTCCCTGCTATGCAATATAAAACCTCACTCGCCTCCGGGCGTTGGAGCGTCGATGAAGAAAAGTTTGACCTAACATCTTCAAAAGATGCCACAAGAAGGCAATCCTTTACCTCAACACGTACTGATCAACTTGGGCTAACTTTTGATGCAACCAACGGTACTTATGATTTTAAAGAGTCGCAGCTCAATATTATTGGCGTACCTTACATAAGAGTTGTTGATACTGAAATTATTCCAGACAAAGGAGAGGTTTTCATAGCGCGCAATGCAAGTATGAACGTCTTAGAAAATACGGATTTAGTATCCAACTTTACTACTCGCTATCATAAACTATCAAAGGGCAAAATTAAAATCAATTCACGTGAAAACTATCAAGGAAAAGCAACTTATCAGCATATCCTTGAAGATGGTAGCATACAAATTTTTGCGCTTACAGCTTTTAACTTTGATACAAAAATTACCAAAGAGATGCTCAAGCTGCTCCCAGATTCTACGCAAAGCGAATCTGCTGAACTCATCGGAACGAACGCCACTGTAGCAAGCACCGAAATTCAAGAAAAAGAAGAGTTTTTGTTTGCAGAAGGGCAGCAGTTTAGAGGTAATGTAACCATGAAAGCATGGCAACCCTTCCTCGAGTTTAATGGAGAAGCAAGGCTTGTATCTGGTAAAACAGGTAGCCTTAGCGCAGAAAGCGGTTGGTTTCCGCTCACTACCGCCGCTGATGCAGCTGGTGGAGGAGCTGCTGCCGTATATATCGAAAATCAAAAAATTGCTGGCGAACCGATGTGGACAGGGCTTTACTACACCCGCGAAAATCAATTAGCTATACCTATGATGGACGGTAGCGACGAAGCAGCATCACTGCTCGGCTCAAAACCAAATATTAAAGACGCTTTATTTATTGCAGAAGGTGCTGTAAAAGCCAGTAAAATGCCAGGGTATCAATATACAATCATGACCCCTAAGCGCGCAGATTTATCCGAAGTCTCGCAAGGTACACGTTTTGAGTTTAGTAAAGGCAATCAACAAGCAGAATTTGAAGGTAAGTTTAACCTTTTTGATAATAGCAATAAAGTTGCACTTAACGCCTCCGGATTTGCAAGAGGTGAAAGCAAAACAGGTAAATTTACTATCGATGCTATGCTTACTATGATGATTGAAAGCAAAGATGATATATTCAAACTTATTGCTGATGACTTCTCCTCTTTTGCAGAAGAAAATCGCTCAAGACTCAAAATCCC
The DNA here is from genome assembly GCA_020832465.1 of Bernardetiaceae bacterium. Taxonomy (GTDB): domain Bacteria; phylum Bacteroidota; class Bacteroidia; order Cytophagales; family Bernardetiaceae; genus JAFIER01. Next base: position 7,600 of record JAFIER010000081.1, on the reverse strand, counting down.
ACGCACGGTCAAAAAAGGAAGAAGACTCTCTTACAAAATCGTAGAACAAGCAAGTGAAAGCGATGCCAAAACCTTCAACAGACGTTTTGAAAGTGGAGGACGTTACGGACTTAGCAATATTTTTAGCGACTATGCTTTTGTCTTTTCTGATGTAAAAATGAACTGGTCAAAAGAGCAACAGGCTTTTTATAGCATCGGAGAAATCGGACTCGCCAGCATGCTCAAGCAAGAAATAGATGCAAAAGTAACGGGATATATAGAAATCCCTAAGCGAAGTGGTAATAATGTTTACAGACTTTACCTCGAACTTGCACCTGATAAATGGGTATTCGTAGAGGTCAATAACAAGGACATAAAAATATCAACTTCGGATACAAGAGTCAAAGCCGCACTCGAAGATAAAAAAGCAAAAGATAAATTTGAGTGGGTAGAAAAATATGATGGTGGCGGTGCCGATGAATTTATACGTGCATTCAAACGCAAGTATAAAAATACACCTGACTTGCCTTTAGACTAATACCATAAGGCATACGATAAGGGTACTAAGTTAGCCCAGCACTAACAGTTTCCGAAAACTGTTAGTGCTGAATCTAACTAAGACAATTTACTGACCTGACGTACATGCACAAAGGGGTGGGTGTACGTCAATTTGGCTAAATTATCTCGGAAATAACATTTCTATCAGAAATGTTATTTCTAAAAATTTGACATCTAATATCTTTACTGCCTGTAGTACGAACCTCCAGCTTCGTTATAAGCCACTTCCAAAGCTGGAGCTTCGGGCTACGGCTCTAAAAACTGTGAAGGCTGAAACTATCTAAGTTGATTTACCAACTTGACGTACACCCAAATGAGTATAGCAGCTTCAAAAAATGATAATGCAATGAACAACGCTTATTTCAGCAATAAAAAACTTGATTTTGAACGGGTAAAAAACACGCGCTTTGCAGGGCAGGCTGATTGCTCGTTCATAAAAGGTCATAATTTTTAACAACAAAAAAACTTAAAACTATGAAAAAATACCTATGGCTATTCATAACACTACCGTTAGTTTTCGTCTTTTGCTTTAATATTGATGCACAGCCTACCATAGAGCAACTCGAGCATAAGGCCAAGATTCGTATTACCCCCCTTGAGGCACTCAATTCAAAATTTAGAGAAACAAACCTATCTATTACACCTGACGGCAATACGCTCTTTTTTATGAGCGATAGAGGTGGGCAGCCATGGTCAGTGGCTTACGGCAAATACAAGGGAAAAAATCGCTATGATGGCGATATTTGGTTTAGCGAAAGACGTGATAGCATCTGGCAGCAAGCACAAGTCTTACCCCAAACTATCAATACATCAAGTGGGGAGGACGAGCCCTTTATATCCCAAGATGGTGAACGTGTATATTTTCAAAGCTGGCAGCACTGGCTCGAGCGCGAAGGCCCTTACTATATGGCATCACGTAGCGGTACATCATGGCAAGCTGCCCAAGCTTTGAGCAGTGGTATTCATAATTTTTTTGTAAAAATGTTTTTCAAACACGGCAAGTTTGCTACCGATGGTATGTGCCTTTCACCTGATGAACAATCCTTTTTTCTCTGTGCTGGCGCTAACTACGAAGGTAATATGGATATTTTTGTCAGTCATAAAAATGCAAAAGGCGAATGGAGTATGTTAGAAAAAAGTCCGTTGAGCACAGCAGGCAACGAACGCTCTGTTTTTATGGCAGCAGACGGAAAAACGCTTTATTTTGCTTCAGATGGATATGGAGGTTTAGGCGGTTTGGATATTGTAAAAGCCCAGCTCAAGGAAGACGGAAGCCCTGAAAAAGTTATCAATATTGGCGAACCCTTCAATACAAAAAAAGATGATTACGGATTTATACTCTCAGCCTCAGGGCAGGAGGCTTATTTTGTACGTGAAGGGGATATATACATGGCAAATTTATCGAATGCCAATAACAAAATCAAACCAGAGCCAGTGATACTGCTCGAAGGACGGATTAAAAACCCACAGGGAGAGCCCATAGGTGCGCATATCCAACTTTTTTATCAGAAAAATAAAATCTCCTCTGCTCATTCAAATTCCACTACAGGAAAATTTAGCATGGTTATTCCATTTTTAGACCCCGAAGTTACAGAAATTACACAGCAGATTTATACACAAGGATATGATACACTCCGCCAAAAAATTACGATTGGAGAGCAGCGTGATTTTCAAATTATTGAGCAAAATATCGAGTTGATAAAAATAAACGAAACGAGCAGCCCAGCAAATCCTAAACCGCAGCCCAAACCTTCTGCTTTATATTATACCGTTTTTTTTGAGCATAACCAAGCCGTATGTTTGCCAAAAGATAAGCAAGCCCTACGCACAGTTATTGACAGCCTAAACAATACAAAAGCCTTTATTGCTTACATCACAGCACACACAGACTCACGCGGAAGTGCTGCTTATAATCTCCAACTTTCAGAAAAAAGAGCACAGTATGTGCGTGATTTTTTACTCGAGGCAGGTATAGAGCCCGAGCGTATTGTGATAGATTTCAAAGGCGAACTAAAACCCGTAGAAAATAATCAAAATGAAGAGGGAAGAGCCAAAAACCGAAGGGCAGAAATTCTACTCAAATATCCGTAAAACCCATGGGTTTAAAATTGTGATTTTATACCCTAATATCGGCTTTCGTCCTATGCTTTAGGCTATTTATCGAGTAAAATTACAGCTAATATAGCGTGGCTTACTTTTTGAAGTTTTGTGGAATAGAAAAAAAGCACTAATTTGCCGATACGTATTGTTTTAGTATGCTGGCTTTAGTGGCTTTTAATAAACTAATTTGTTCAATACGGACGAAAAAGAAGCTATTTTTAGATTTATGGGTTTTACAGAAATTAGAAGTGCTGTTGATTATATTCATGCTCATTGTAGCATTCGCCCTCGTATCGGTATTATTTTGGGTACGGGGCTTGGGACTTTAGTGCAGGAGGTTGATGTGTCAGATGTTATATCTTACGAAGATATTCCTCATTTTCCTATTTCTACGGTTGAAAGTCATTTGGGTAAGCTAATATTTGGCAAAATTGCAGAGCGCGAGGTTGTCGTGATGCAAGGTCGTTTGCATTACTATGAAGGATATGATATGCAACAGGTTGTTTTTCCTGTGCGTGTTATGAAACTTTTAGGTGTAGATACTTTGCTGATATCTAATGCTGCTGGCGGTCTAAATAATAGTTTTCAAGTGAGCGAACTTATGCTTATTGAAGATCATATTGACCTGCTCCCCGATAATCCTTTGAGAGGTCGTAATATTGATGAGCTCGGACCTCGTTTTCCAGATATGAGCGAGGCTTATAATCCTTATCTTTTGCGTATGGCAAAGGAGATATCACAAACGCATAATTTAGCAGTGCAGCAGGGTGTGTACGTGAGCGTACCGGGTCCGAATTTAGAGACTAAGGCAGAGTATAAATATTTACAGATAATCGGTGCTGATGCAGTAGGCATGTCCACCGTACCAGAGGTTATAGCAGCAGTGCATGCGGGCTTATCCGTTTTTGCTGTATCCGTGATTACGGATTTATGCTTTGGCACGCATGTCAATAAGTTAAGCCTCGAAGATGTAATTGCAGCGGCAAAACGCGCTGAGCCAAGCATGACCTTGCTTTTTAAACAGATGATAAAACGTTTGTAACCAAAGTATAATTAAAAAAATAGCCTAAAAAAAATTTTTTTTAATGGCTTAAAACTCTTACATTTGAACTAAATTAGTATTTTGCATATATAGGTTGCTACTCAAACATTTATTTACAAGCATTTTCTAAACATTTGATAAATGATTATGATATGAAAGTCTATGCTTGTAGCCGTTTTTTCAATATCAAAACTAGAAACTCAAAATTTTATACGCAATCAATGGAAAATAATATCAACATAGATATACCTGGTGTAGAGTTGCATACAGAAATGCCACACGCAAAACTGTATCTTATGCGTGCTAAAGGTGTGGCTATTTGCCAAGCAACAAAAAATTTTATTCCCCGTGAAGAGTTTAAGTTGTTATTTGAACGAGCAAGCGAACTTATTAGGCTAAATGCAATACGTAAATTTATTTTTGATAAACGTGCACTTACACTCTTCGATCAAGCTGCTATGGAGTGGTACCATTTTGAATGGAAAAAAGATATGTTAGCTTTGGGCTTAAATACACATAGAAAAATACTGCCCGACGATACTATATTCCGAAATTCTGTAAAAATATGCCGTGAAGCTATTTTCTCAGACCCAGATGCTGCGAAAATTGCACACTTAAGCCAAATAGAAATCAAATATGCAGAAAGTATGCAAGAGGCTATTGCAGAGTAAATTTAATAACCTAATAGCCGATACGCTATAATGACATAAATAAGTAAAGCAACGCACTTTTGAAGTTGCTCGCAATCCTAATTCACAAACCCATACTCAAACCTTATAACGAATCATAAAATGATAGATCTAGTTATGTTAGTCGATGACAACGATACTGATAATTTTATCAGTAAGCGCATTATAGAACTTACGGGATTTGCCTCCCAAATAGAAATCAAAAACTCGGGCAAAAGTGCACTCAATTATTTGGGAGAGCACCAAAACGACGAGGCTAAATTGCCTAACTTGATTTTTCTGGACATTAATATGCCTATTGTCGATGGATTTATTTTTCTATACGAGTTTAAGCAACTCTCTGACGTGATTAAGAAAAAATGCAAAGTAGCAGTTTTGTCTAGCTCTGATAATAAGCGAGATATTGATAAAATTGTGGATAATGAATTTGTCATCAAGTTTGTTACTAAGCCACTCACCGAAGAGGCGCTCAACGACTTGAAGCAACTTTTATAGTGCGCAGACGGAGACTAATATAAAGTGTCAACAGACTATACGCTTGTTGCAGTAGCAAAGTTGGCACTGTGCTTCTTGTATTTGAGCCGTTTGTAACAAATTAGGCAAAATTGTTGCATTACAAAATATTATGGTTTGCTAAGCACCATGCAAAAGCAAACTACTTAACGATAAGCAAACACAACTAAGACGCAGTACTCATGACCATCAAAACTTATATTATTTTCTGTTGCTGTATATTAGGCTGGGCAATTGTCCAATCCAGTAGTGCTTGGGCGCAATCTACTAAGCGTACAGAAACAGTATTTTTATATGATGGACATAAATCCGTGCGTTTGGGTGAAAATAAAATCGAAATTTTTGAAGATAAATCCGGCGAGCTAACTATCTATGACATCCTCTCACCTACTATCTCCACCCAATTTCGCACAGCGAGAAATAATAATCCTAACTATGGATTTACTAATTCTGCTTATTGGGTTCGCTTTACAGTAGAAAATCAAACTACTTCGCAAGAAGATTTTATTTTAGAGATTAACTATCCCCTACTCGATAGCATCAAACTTTTTATCCCCTCCAAAACCGACTGGATTGTCAAAGAAGGGGGCGATGCTTTTCCATTTAATAAACGAGAAATTCGTAACCGTCAAGTACTTTTTCAAGTACAACAACCGCTATGGGATAAGCGTGTGTATTATATGAGGTTTGTCTCGGAGCGCAGTATTATGCAGTTTCCTATGACCCTTTGGGACCCCATAGCTTTTGAAGAGAGCAACCACCAAGCACAGTTTCTATTTGGTATTATATACGGGATTATTCTCTTCATCATTATCAATAACTTGTTCTTGTTTTTTTCTATCAATAGTGCAAGTTATGGCTATTATGTGCTTGCCATGATTATGTCCCTGCTTGTTATTGCGATGCTTACGGGGCATGCCTATGAGTATATTTGGTGGTTTAGCCCTTTTATACAGAACAATATACTGCCCTATTTACTGCTATTTCTGTCTTATACCCTGGTGCTTTTTTGCCGCCAGTTTTTAGATACTTACGATGTATTTCCAAAAACAGATGTTTGGCTCAAACGATACCTCTGGGGCTTACCTTTGGTTGTAGTGCTCAACTTGGTGTTGCCTTATAAATTTGGTTTTATGATTGCCATGTTTATTGCTAGCCTTACTGCAATTTTGCTTATGACTATTGGGGTTTTGTCTATATTAAAAGGCAATACTTCTGCACGATATTTTGTCATTGCTTTTTCTACCTATATTTTTGGATTTCTCATCATTTTACTCAAAACCGTAGGCGTACTCCCTGTTATATTCCTAACAGAGTATAGCGCACAGATTGGTGCAGCCTCCCAAGTAACTATACTTTCCTTAGCCTTAGGGGCAAGGTTTAAAGATTTGAGACGTGAGAAATCAAGAGCACAACGAGATGCTTTGCGCGTACAAAAGGAACTTAATGAACAGCTCGAAAGAAGCGTCAAAACACGCACAGCAGAACTCGAAGAGCAAGCCAAAGAACTCGAAGTATCTTACCGAACGGTATCCGTTATGAGTGTAATCGGACAAGAAGTAACAGCTTCTCTCAATTATGAAGATATTTTTCAAGTATTGCACCGATATGTAAGCGAACTCATGGACGCAGCCTTTTTTGGTATTGATTTATACGATGCTAAAAAAGAGCAAATTACTTATGCCTATAATATTGAAAAAGGACGAAGGCTGCCCACAGCTGCTGTTTCTCTATACGACGAAAATAGCATAGCCGCTTGGGTCGTAAGAAATAAAGAATCTGTACTGCTCAACGACATTAAAGAAGAAGTGCATAAATACGTCAAAGAAGAAATAGTCCTTACAGGAGAAGTTACTATGTCGGGTATTTTTATGCCACTTATCGTGGCTGAAAAAATTATAGGTGTGATGACAGTACAAAGCTTTAGCAAAGAGGCTTATACCACACAGCATTTTAATATCATGAAAACCTTAGCTGCTTATACAGCTATTGCTATTGATAATGCTACTGCTTACGACGAGCTTAAAGTTTCTAATTTGCGTACGTTGCAAAGTATCAAATACGCACAGCGAATTCAAGAAGCAATTCTTACTGACGTTTCTTATATCGCCTCATATTTTGACGATACTTTTATATTGTACAAGCCTCGTGATATCGTAAGTGGTGATTTTTATTTCTTTTTCCAACATGAGCATATCAGACTTATTGTGTGTATTGACTGTACAGGGCATGGCGTACCAGGTGCCTTCATGACTATGATGGGCAACGATATTCTAAACCAAATTATCATCGAGCGCAAAGAGTGGCAACCAGATAAAATCCTTACGTTATTAGACGAAAAAGTCAAAACAACACTGCACACAGGTGAAGCCGAAAGCGGAAACCGAAATGATGGTATGGACGTATCTATATGCTTAATAGACACAAAAGAAAAACAACTGCAATTTGCAGGTGCAAAAAGCCCACTTTGCTTTGTGCCACAGCATAAACCACTCAAGAGAATCAGAGGAAGTAAATACCCTATTGGAGGTTCGCATTATAAAGAAGAAAAAGTTTATACTTTGCATAAAATTGACTACAATCCCGGAGATGTATTCTACCTCTATACCGACGGATACCAAGACCAATTTAACCCTACTAAAAGAACTAAGTATATGTCTCGGAGGTTTAGAAGCTTCTTACAAAAAATAAGTGCTATGCCTATGAAAGAGCAACATCA
>JAFIER010000059.1 GCA_020832465.1 Bernardetiaceae bacterium | reverse complement strand
TTTCTATCCGTAATATCAAAACGAATAGCGAGGTAAGTTTTAGCTTGTCCCCTTTCATCGAGCTCGGGTGCAATCGTAGTGGCTACCCAATAGAATGAACCATCTTTGGCTTTATTTTTCACCTCACCTCTCCATACATTTCCTTTTGCGATGTTTTTCCACATATCGACAAAGAAACTTTTGGGGTGGTGTCCAGAGTTTAGAATGCGGTGATTTTGGCCTATAAGTTCCTCACGGCTATATTTAGAGATTTCGCAAAACTTATCATTGATATAAGTAATCGTACCTTTTTTGTCAGTAATAGCAACGATAGCGGCTTCGTCGAGTGCTGTTTTTTGCATTTGCAACTCTTGCTGTGTACTTTCAAGTTGCTCGTTTACAGCTTGCAACTCTTCCATATTTTGCCTTACCTCTTCTTCAATGGCAGCGAGTTGTGCATTTTTTTCTTGCAACTCCCTTTCCCTTTCGTGAGAGACAGTAAAGGCTTTTTCGAGCACGGAGGAGTTTCTCTCGAGTTTTTGTTGTGTTTTTAAGAGTTCTCTTTGCTTCGCTTCGAATTGTTCGTTCGTGCTTTTAAGTTCTTCTGCTTGTTGCCTTAGTTCTTCTTCTGCTGCTCTCAGCTCGGCATTTTTGATTTCAGCCTCTTGCGTTTTTCGTTTAGCGTCATCGAGTGCTTTTTGCAATACAGAGGCATTTCTTTCGAGTTTTTTCTTGGCATCTTGTAGTTCTTTTTGCTTAGCCTCAAACTCGTCGTTGATTTGGCTAAGGAATTCCATATTTTGCCTTTGTTCCTCTTCTACGCTTCGTAGTTCCTCATTTTTGGCTTTAATTTCTTTTTCACGTTCTTTGGCTTTTAGCAGTGCTTTTTGAAGCACGTTTTCATTTGTTTTGAGTTTTTTGTTGATAAGCTCAACCTCTTTTTGATTTTTGAGCATTTCGGCTTGTGTAGCTTTGAGCTCGTTCATTTTTTCTTTGAGCTCTGCTTGTCGTGCTTTTTCTTCTGAAATATCCTCAAAAACTCCGAGCAATCCGTAGGCTTGTCCTTCGATATCGAGCAATGGGGCTCGATTTACACGCAGCCATCGTTGCTTTTTGTCTTTTCCAAGTTCTACTTGTTCTTCAACGCCCAATTTTGGTTTTCGGGATATAAGGATATTGATTTCGCTTTGGTGTATATCTTCGGCACGTGCTTGCCATGGCATATTTTCATCAGATTTTCCGATGATATCTTTTGCCTCTACGCCTGCCATTTTAGCAAAAGCGAGGTTACAGCCCAAATACTTTAAGTCTCTATCTTTCCAATAGACTGCAACGGGAATGCTATCTATGATATTTTGCAGTAATTTTTGAGCTTCTTTGAGTTCGTTTTCTTTATTTTTTAAATCATTAGCCTTATTTTCACTTTCACGGAGCGCATCTTGCAAATCAAACTGCTTACGCGAGAGTTCTTCTTGTGTAGCTTGCAACTCTTCTAAGTTTTGTCGCATTTCTTCTTCTTGGGAGAGCAACATTTCACTATGCTCTTGGGACTCCATGAGCAATAGTCTTGTGTTTTGGCTAATTTTTACAGAAGCTATAGCAGTAGCGATATTTTCACTAAGCCTTTCGATAAAATCTATTTGATAAGATTTCCATTCGTGGAAAGTAGCTAACTCTATAACGCCATATACTTCTTTGTTGTACTTGAGAGGCAGTATAATGATATTTTTTGGCGTAGTTTCGCCAAGCCCGGAGGTTATTTTTAGGTAGTGTGCGGGTATATCAGTAAAATAAGTAGTTTGTCCTTCGAGGTAAACCTGCCCTATTAGTCCTTCACCGGGTAATATTTTTCGTTCTAAGAATTTTTTACGATTATAAGCATAAGATGCGATTAGTTCGAGATAAGTATCATTGGGGTTATCGTCGTTCATCACAAAAATACCACCTTGATTGGCATCCATATAAGAGACAACAGCGGCAATGATATTTTGAGCAAGTTCGTTGATACTGTCGCTATCTGTTCGGAAGATATCGACAAATTTTGCAAAACCTTTGTTTGCCCAGTTTCTTTCTTTTTCTTTTTCTGCAAGTCGTTGAAACTCCTGCTTCATGGCTTGCAGTGCTTGGGCTAGCTCGCTGCTAAGGTATTGCCCTGTATAAGTAGCATCTAAATCGCCCTTTTCTATTTTTTCTACAAAGGCTAGCGCATCTTTCATTTCGACAGATAGACGTTGCACCTGACGATTTAAAGCAATGTAGTTTGTACGTGTAAGTATTTTAAACGGAAGTTTCAAGGTATTACTTTTTTTAAGAATTTACTATTCCATGCTTTATTTTCAAAAGGATAACGAAGCATCAGCGCATTTTTTTAGCTTTTTATAGCGAACCAATAATAAGCCAAAAGTCCTAATCCGGTGATGAGCGTACCGAGAAGCAAACCAATGAAGAATAATCTCCACTGTTTGATTCTAATTAGTTTAGGATTTATATTTTCAAGGTCTTGGACCTCACTTTTCAATAGATCTATTTGTGCTTTGCACTTTTCTATTTCTTGGTATTTTTCCAAGAGTATGGCATCGGCAGTAGCTACCTCACGTTCTATTTCGACCATAGCGAGGCGCGTTTGCTGTGCAACTTCTTTAAGTTGTTGCAAATAGCGTTGCAAATCCCAGTTTTCGTCGGTATCACCTCCAGCAATATTCGTTAAAGTGTCTTTATCAGCTACAAAAAGCAAACGAATGAAAAGCAAAAACAATATAAGCAAAAATATTGCTAAAATGCCTACAAAAACGCCTAATTCTTGATTCTGCGAAAGATAATCTAAAAAACTACGGAATTTGTCCATACGTACGACTTATCAATGATAAAAAGCAATGTGTAGCTACTAAGTTTGATTCCAAATGGAAATCTATTCGAAAAAAATCAAAAAAGCAAATTATTTGGCAAATAAAAATGCCTTAGCGATTTATATAGGTAAGCAATAAAAGGCTAAGGCTTGTAAGTTTTATCTTACTTTTGGATAGTTTTACTTGCTTAATAGCGTTCTTATTGTCGTTCTCCTGTTGGCTTGATGCTCTTCGTCGGTTTTAGCATTGCGAATTTTGGGTGTACTTTTTCCATATCCCTTGGCAATAATTTTATTTTTTTCGACTCCTTTTTCGATAAGGTAGTCCACAGCAGATTGCGCCCTTCTCTGTGAGAGTCTTTGGTTATAGTTTGCATTACCTCTTTCGTCTGTGTGCGATCCGAGCTCAATTTTCACTTGTGGGTGGGTCTCCATATATTCTACCAAGAAGGCATAAAACTCATCAAGTCTTTCTTTAGATTCTGGGCGGAGCGTGGCTTTATCAAAGTCGTATAAAATTTCAATTTCGGGTGCTTCTGGTCCTGATGCAGTAAAAATGTCTTTTTGCATAATGAAAGTCGTATCAAAATATACGATAGTTTGCATTTGCGTAAGCTCCTCTTTGGGTATTTCTCTTCCTTTTGTAATAAAAGTATTGTCTTCACTTCTGGTGAAATAATTTTCTTTCTCGAGGTGAATGACGTATTGGGGTCCCATAGTGAGCATTGTATCGAACAAAAACTCGCCTTTTTCGTTTGTTTGTACTTTTGCCCAGAGGTTATTTTTTGCATCTTTCAAAGTCAGGTTAACGCCCTGTAGTGCTGTGCGCTGTCTTGATATGGCATCGTCTCCCAATACATTTCCGCGTAGGTAGTATTTGACAACACGCATATCGGTGGAGTCGCTAAAAAAGCGAAAAATATCGTCATCACCCATTGTATCTTTTTTGCGATTAGAGGTGAAGAATCCTTCTCTCATATCTTGGTCTTTAAAAACTAAGGCAAAGTCATCTTGTGTAGAATTGATCGGCATTCCAGCATTATAAATTGTCATTTTTCCTTCTCTCTCTTCCCTTATAAAGATATCCAATCCGCCTAATCCAGGGTGTCCGTCGGAGGCGAATATAAACTTTCCGTCTGGGGCTTCATAAGGAAACATTTCATTACCTTCGGTATTGATGTCAGTTCCTAATGGTGTTACACCACCAAAAACACCTGTTTCGTCTCTTGTAGCTTTATACAGGTCAAGGCCTCCCATGCCTCCGGAGCGGTTAGAAGCAAAATAAAGGGTATTTCCATCTTGCGAAAGCATAGGGGTTCCGTCCCAAGAGCTACTATTGACATACTCTAAAAATCGGGGTTCTGACCATGCGCCTTCCTGCCATTCAGAGATAAAGAGGTTTACTTCATTTTCCTCTCTATCTGTTTTTTCGGGTGCGCTTCGTGCGAATATCATAGTTTTTCCATCGGGCGAGAAGGTAGCTGTAGCTTCGTGCCTTCCTTCGAGGTTTATGACGCTCGATAGGCTTGCTATTGATCCTTGGCAGGTTTTCTCGTCGCTAAAAGTCATAACATACAAATCGTGGTATCCATCACCAGTAGTTTCGAAGACTTTTTCGGCGCGTCTTGCGGAGCTAAAAACGAGTTTGTCGTTCCAATATACGGGTGCAAAATCAGAAGTAGCGGTGTTGATTGCAGGGCATAACTCGACGCTTACATAAGTTTGATGTTGCATAATTTCTTTGATTTTATCTACGCTTTGGGCTTCTTTTTCGGCAAGTCTTCTGAGCTTTGGTGCGCCTCCGATTTGTGCATAGCTTTCAAATTGAGCAAAAGCTTCGTCGTATCTTCCATCGCTTTTGAGGGCATAGGCGTAATAAAACAGCAGTGTATCGGCGTGTGCTTTTTCTAATGAATCTATGCCTTTTACAGCAATTTCATAGTAAGGCAGTGCCTCTGCTAAGCGATTAGAGCGGCGATAGGATTCGCCAATCCAATAATTAAGTTCGCTACGCTGCTGTGGTTTTTTTTCTAAATACTGTTTGAAAAGCGGTATAGCATTATTGTATGCTGCGCGTTCAAACTCGTTCATACCTTTTTGATATACCGATGTACAGCCTGCAAAGAGCAGTGCTATAGCTAAAAATAAAAAAATCCGATAGTTCATATTATTTTAGTTTATAGATTGTAGTTTTTGTATCAAAGGTGGATTTTGCTCTGCTTTTAATTTTAGGAACAGGGTTTTAAGTTTTTTTTAACAGGCTTTTAAGTTCTTCAATTTTACAAATTAGGACTTATTTTTCCTTCAAAAACTGGGGTTGCCGCACCGATTAAAAAAATATTTTCGAAGCCTTTATCCGTTTGTTTAAATCTTAAAGCCAATTTACCACCTAATGTGCGCACACTTACGTGTTCTGTAGGTGTTTGCAAAGCATAAGCAATAGCAGCGGCTGTAACGCCCGTTCCACAAGAGAGGGTTTCATCTTCAACTCCTCTTTCGTAAGTACGTACAAAAATTTCTTTATTGTTGCACTTTTCTATAAAATTGACGTTAGTACCTTCTAAAGCAAAACGCTCACTTTCACGAATTTGTTTACCTTCGTTGAACACATCAAAATGTTCAAGTTTTTTGACAAAACGAATAAAATGTGGTGAGCCTGTATTCATAAAATAAAAATCTTCACCACGCTCTACTGTTGCTACATCTTGCATAGAGAGTGCGATATCTTGTCCTTCAAAATAAGCGTTATGCAAACCGTCATAAGCCATAAATTGACATTTTGAATCCCAAATTTTCAAATAATGGGCAAAATGTGCTGCACATCGCCCTCCATTTCCACACATGGAGCCGAGCCGTCCGTCGGCATTAAAATACAGCATTTCAAAATCAGCATCTACGTGCTTACGAATCAGAATCATTCCGTCAGCACCTATGCCCAATTTGCGGTGGCAAAGCCTTGCTATCAAAGATTCGTTATTTTTTGGAAAGGTTGCACTTCTGTCATCTATCATGACAAAGTCGTTGCCCGTACCTTGATATTTATAAAAATGAATTTGCATAAGCGTTATGGCTATATATTCAAACCTTGTATTTTTTTGTAACTTCAAGGTATTTTATACAGTAGGCTAATTGTTTTAGTCTATTTAATTACCTTACTCGCTAAAGTAGTAGTTTTTTGCAAAGTTGCAAAATGCTACGAAGTTTTGCCTAAAAATTTCAAATAATTAGATACTAAAAATCATATCATTCACTATACATCATACTACTATACATTCGCTAGCCAGAAATAACATTTCTTTGAGAAATGTTATTTCTAAGCCCATTATTTCTGGGCTACTTTAGGAAAGTTCTCGTACACCCGCATAAGATTTTATGTTACACGATGAAATGCCCCACTACAGGACTCCAAAGTTCCAGCATCAGCTCTGAAGTCTTTGCAATATACTATTCTTCAAGCAGTTTTTCTATAAACCTTGTAGTCTCTTCTGCAAACTCTTCGTACTTTTCCCCCGTGCCTTTGCCTGCGAATCCTGTATGAATACGTCTAACTTCTCCTTTTTTATCGATAAAAATCGTCGTAGGAAATGCCATAACACGATTGAGCATGGGCAATGTTTGTGAAGCAAAACTTGTCTCGGCTCTACCCGCAAAAAGTACGGTATAGTTCATACCCAAGCGTTTTTTCATACGAGAGAGCAATTTTGCAGCTCTTTCAAAGTCTTCTTGCTGTTCGTATGCCAGTGCTATGATTTCAAGCCCTTTGGATTTATAGTTTTCATAAATTGGGGCTAAGAAGAGGCTTTCGTCCATGCAATTAGGGCACCAGGAGCCTAAAATCTGTATAATAACCACTTTGTCTTGAAATTGAGCGTCATCGAGTGAGACGAGCTTCCCCTCGAGGTCGGGAAATTCAAATTTAATTTTATCGTATCCCTTTTTTAAGAATGTAAGCGAATCGGGATTCGGGAGTTTATAGTCAGGGTTTTTGCGAGCTTTCCAAGGTTTGTAAGCCGCTTTTCCCGACCAAAACCCGCCTTCAATCGTTTGCTCGTCTTGGGCTACGGCTTGAAAGAAGTAGGCACTCATACCATTAAAAGTAGAGAGTTTCATTGTATCGCGATGCGCTACGCCTTCTAAATAGCGATAATCCCCCGTAGTGGTGAGAAAAGTTCCTGAAAGTTTGCCTTCGGGCGTTTGCTCAAATGCACCTATGGCGAAGGTTGTATCACCATTATTTTGATAGAACTCTACCTGCCACTTACCTTCAAAATTAGTTTGTGGTTGCGCTTCTTCAAATCTTGTTTGGTTATAAATAGCCTCAAATGGCAGGCTACTCTCTTTTCCAAAGCTTCGTCTTATCCACTCTCCTACTAATTTTCCGTTGGCATAAGTAGCCTGAATTTCAGTATCAAAAATATACATCGGAATCGTGAATTGATTATCGCTTTGTATGACGCTATCAAGTACAATTCTCTCCTTAGCATTGATAAGGGCAAAGTGGATTTGGGTATCGCCCATGCTATAAAAAGATTCAAGTGTGAATGGAATTTTTACTCCGTCGTCGTGTGTAAAGTAGGCTTTCCATAAGCCCATAGGCAGTGTGTCGGAGTCTGTTTGTGTTTCTGTACTGACGCATGCGTTGCACAAAAATAAAATTGACCAGCAGCCTATCACTAAGGAGATATATTTATTGCTCATAAAATAATGTTGTATTTTGAAATGCTATTATTTTGGGTAGTGTATAACAAGTAATGCTTAGAACTAACAGTTCTTTGAGAACTGTTAGTTTTGAAAGACTTTGAGCATTACATCTTTAAGACTACCTTATTTTGATTTAGTTTTTATAGCGTGCAAGTATATTGCGAATCTCTATTTCGTCTTTTACAATAATTGCGTCGGGAAACTCGTCCCTGAGCTTATTAAGTATGGATTCGGCTTCTATACGTGTAAAGAAGTAACCTAATCTTACCCTATAATTAGGCATTTCGGCTACAATATCAGCATTTGTATTGCTTATGTTACGCAGTATTTGTTGTGCTTTTCTTTGATTTTCTACGGCTTTTTCTCTGCTTACCCCAGAATATACTTGGACTCTAAAGCCTTGCGTTTTGCTTAATTTTTTATTTTCATTGGCAAGTTGCTCGAGTTGCAGTTTGAGCATTTCTTCTTGTGAGTTGTTGGGATAGCGCAGCGGTTTGGCTTCCGAACTTACTTGTTTCTCTTCTTGACTATCTTCTTGTGGCTGCCCTTGGCTCACTTCAAAGATAGGACGGTAGGCAGCGAGGTCTGTTTTATAAGGAGTTAGTGTTTGTTGGGGTTTGCAACCCACAAGGACAATCAGCAAGCTTCCTATAAAGGATAAAAAATAAAAATAGCGTTGTGTATTCATGATACCAAAAATAAAGGCAAAAATATATGTATTTGTTTGAATGCTTGTATGAAGGCTTTTAAAAAATAATGCCACGGGGCTATCACCTTCGGAAAGCTCGGTGGCTTTGTCAAAGATTTACCACAAAAGTAATATTTTATCGCTTATTGTAAGCTATGGTTTGCAAATAAAATATTTTGTTATGAACGAACTCTGCATGGCATTTAGATTTCAAATTTAGACTTAAAATCTGTATATTTACAAAAAATTAAGAAATTACTTTTCAAAATCGCTATTTTTTACGTTATTTATAGCTATAAAAAGCAGTATTGCTATGCACTTAACTTACAAGCACTCATGTAAAGGGCAAAATTTTATTTTTTCTCTAAGAGATGTTACTTCTAAGCCCATTTTTCCATACCGCTGCTATGGAAATGGAAATAATATATAGTAGGTAGTATGATTATCGTTTGACTTGGGTAGATATTTTTATCAAAAAACACTAAAAAACATTATGAAAAAACTCATTATGATATGCCTAATTAGCTTTTGCACACCGCTCCTGCTCTCGGCACAGCAAGACTATTATCAACAAGGCGTAGTATGGTTAAAAAAAGGCAATCCAGAGGCTGCTAAGGTTTTTTTAGAACAAGCCTACAAAGAAAATAATCAAGATGCGCAGATAGCTTTTGCGTATGCACGTTGCTTAGAACTTCTTGGTGATAACAACCGAGCTATTTTTCTGTATCAAAAAATCATACAAGATAAGCAAGAAACTTTTGGTGCTTATATGCGCTTAGGTACACTTTATGAGAGTATGCAGCAGGTAGAATTAGCTATTGATACTTATGAAGCTGCCTATCAAGAGGCGAGAAATCCGGACCAAAAAGTACAATCTAAAGGGGCTTTAATTTCTATGCTTTATAAGTTTCGTCAGTTAGATGAGGTTTTGCTCAAGCACGTCGATGAAATGCACGAACTCATGCCCAATGCGCCGCCTAAGTTGCACGCTATAGCAGCCAAGACTTATTTTGGTGTAGGCAAATACGACCTTGCCGAAGATGAGGCTATGAAAGCCATTAACAAAGCCAAACCTGAAAATATATGGTATCAAGTAGCCTGCTTAGCTTACGTACGTTCAAGGCATGCACAGCAAGACTATGAAGGTATGCAAAAGTATTATGATGCCATTACACACGAAACCCTAAAAGGGCATCTGCTCGAGTTTGGGCACGAGTATTACTATCGCTTAGGCTACGCATATTTTTATAGTTATGAATTTGACCTAAGTCGAATTTATCTCAAACGCGCCTTAGCCATAAAGCCAGAGTATAATGCCGCACGCGTTTATCTCAATCATGTAGAAAACAAAGGGACAGATAAATCCGATGCGATTAAAGATACGCAGCAAAAAATTCAAAAAAGACACGATGAAAAAAAAGCAAATGATGCCTTAGATTATGAAAATCTTACCATGATGTTTTTGCATCAATCACAATACGATAAAGCCTTAGCTTATGCCGATTCTTGCTTACGCTTAGAACCCAAAAACTCCGAAGTAAAATACCTCAAAGCCATTACGTATGCTAAAATGGACGAAAAACCCGAAGCTATAGCATTGCTTAAAGAATTGATAGCCAATGCAAAAAGTAGTGAGTTTGAATCCAGAACAAAATACTACTTTCAGCTTGGAAGGCTATATACAAAATCTAACCAAAAAGCAAAAGCCTTGGAAGCATTCCGAAAAGCCGAAGTAGGTTTTTTTGCCGATGCTGCAAGAAGAGAAATGAGCTACCTAAAAGGCGAAAAAACCCGTCAAGAAGATTTGAATTGATTTGGATTGCATAGCTTATTTTACTGACAAGGTAAGTATATCATACAGCCTATGCCCACCAGCACTAACAGTTCTCGAAAGCTGTTAGTGCTGAAATGCTCTAAATCGATTTACCAACTTGACGCACACCTGATAATAACTAACAGCTTTGGGCTAATTTATTTAAAGATAAGGCTGCAATTTTTCTAATCCTATGCCACGCGAACCTTTGAGCAAAACGTGAGCATTTTTGATGGGGTTGGACTCAAGATAAGCCTCCGCTTCGGTTATATTTTCGAAAAAGAGCATTAAATCATTGTTTTTGCGTGCTGCACTAAAGTTTTTTCCACAAAGTAAGGCTTTTTCGCACTTCATTTGCGCAATTTGTTCAATAATTTCGCGGTGTACCTGTCTTGTTTGCGTACCCATTTCCAACATATCACCAAGTATTAACACTTTTTTTGTGGCATCGAGCTTATCGAAGCTATCAATAGCGGCTTTCATACTACTTGCATTGGCATTATAAGCATCTAAAAAAATGCGATTGTGCGCTGTTTCGAGCCATTGTGAACGGCTATTTTGTGGCTTATAGGCACAGACTGCTTGATGTGCCTTTTCTTCTGCAATATCAAAAAAAGCTGCTACTGCTAAAGCTGCTGAAATGTTTTGTAGGTTATAAGCACCAAGCATTTGAGTCTGGTGGCTATGTCCTTGGGCATCGCTATACACTAAAAAAGGGTCGCAACGTTCGAATGCAAGATACGCAGGCTCGCCCTCGCTACCATAAACAAACGGATTTTCAAAGCGATGTATCATTTGCGAAAGCATCGGCTCGGCAGAAGATATAAGCACTTTGCCTTTGTGCTTAATAAGGTGCATGTAAAGCTCTGTTTTTCCACGAAGTACGCCCTCACGGCTACCAAACCCCTCGAGGTGCGCATCACCGATATTGGTAATAAGTCCGTAGTCGGGACGTGCAATATCGCAAAGCTCGGCAATATCACCGATTTTATTTGCACCCATTTCTATAATAGCCAACTCCGTATGCGCTGGCATTGCCAAAAGGCTAAGTGGGACGCCAATATGATTATTTAGATTGCCCTGCGTGGCATAACAGTCAAATTTTGTGGAGAGCACGGCACGAAGTAGCTCCTTGGTAGTGGTTTTTCCGTTACTCCCAGTAAGTGCAAAAACAGGTATTTTGAGTAGCTCACGCCTATAGCGCGCCAAATCTTGTAAAGCTTTAAGCACATCATCTACCAAAAGATGGCGTTCTGATTGCGCATAAGTGGGGTCATCTATAACGGCATAAGCAGCTCCTGCTTCAAGGGCTTGATTAGCAAAGCGATTGCCATCAAAGTTTGCGCCCTTTAAAGCGAAAAAAATATCGCCTTTTTGAATTTTTCTTGTATCTGTAGATACAGAAGCCTTTGCTTTTTGGTAATATGCGTATAAGTCTTGAACGGACAACATAGGTTGCTTGGATATAAAGGTTATGATTTTAAATCAGGAGTTACGATTTTTTGCTATTTTTTTTATGCAAAATTCAATATATTTGTCTATATTTCTTTTATTCTTTTAACAAACCATTTTTGCTTAGTAGGTTTTCCAACTAGCTAAGTGTTCATTTTAAAAATTATCAATGTATGAAACAATTATCAATCTATGCCGCTGCACTTGTGCTTCTCTTCTTAGGAATGACAAGCTGTAACAATGAAGATGAAGTAGGTACATCTTCACAAATGACAGCACAAGTAGATGGCGCACAGTGGAGTGCAGCACAAGTTACTGGTACTTTGCAAGATACCTTAGGTGCAAGCGTTTTGATTATCGCTGGTACTGATGTAAGAGGTAATGTATTGCTTATCAACGTACCACCTCAAGAGCGCACGCATCGCTTAGATACGATTACTACTGCATCAGTGCTTTATCGCCCATTAGTAGGCACGCAAGCTATCTCAAATTTGTGCTTATCCAATCCCGAAGGAAGCATCACGGTAACATCGCTCGATACAGACAATAAACGTGTAAGTCTAAACTTTGATGCCAAACTTTGCAATACCGTAGGCGGTACAAGACGCGTTACGCAAGGACAGGTAAATAACCTAAACTACCGTTAAGACGGCTTAGAGAGTACAAACTCCAATACACGTGGATAGTAAAAATGCTCGAGTTGCAATACTCTTGCTGCCAAACTATCAGCGGTATCACCTTCTATGACAGGGCAGCGTGCTTGCAAAAGTATCTGCCCTTTGTCGTATTCTGAGTTTACATAATGTATGCTCAAGCCCGATTCGGACTCCCCAGCCTCAATAACAGCACTATGCACATTTTTACCAAACATACCCCTGCCCCCGTATTTTGGCAAAAGCGAGGGGTGAATATTCAAAATGCGTTGGGGATAGGCCTCAAGTAAGTTCTCAGGCACAAGCCACAAAAAACCTGCGAGCACAATCCATTCTACTTTTCGCTCATGCAATAGCGCAAGTATCTTATCTGATTCATAAAAATCTTTACGCGTAAAATGCAGCCCTTCTACATCATAATCTTTAATTTTTTGGAGTACAGCAGCATCTTTTTTGTTAGATAAAACGACAAAAGATGCCTGCCCTGCCAAATGTTTGATAATAGAAATGGCGTTGCTACCTCCGCCCGATGCAAAAATTGCAATAGAAGTCATATCAATTGTTTGATAAATAAAATTTGTTTCGAAGGGGTGCAATTCAAAACTACGCGGTTTGTCTTTGATAGGGACACCAAATACGGCGAGAGTAGTTATTTTAAGACAGTAGCTTATGCTACTGCGTAAAAATATGAATTGCACCCTTTCGAAGGGCAAAATAAGCAAATATTTTTGATAAAAAATCATATCACTATACATTTTTCCATAGCGTAGGATTTGCAAACCCCACGCTATGGAAAAATGGGCTTAGAACTAACAGTTCTGCCAGAACTATTAGTTCTTTTGCATAAGTTCAGACTACAAAATCAAACGTGATAATGCTTAATAGTATGATAAAAAATAATTTCTATACTCTATTCTGCTTTGAGCGTATCTATAAAACTTTGCAATCTGCGCTGCTCCTGTGGGAAGCATCGCTTTGAATCTCTGACAAACTCTGCAATAGCTATAGTTGTTTTTTTGCCTACTGTGTCTATTTGTATGGGTAGCTGTGCGAGTATGTGTTTGCGGTCTGCTGTAAGTTGCAGGCTCATACCCAAAAATTCTGGTGTACGGTGTTGCACGGAGAACCTTAAAAATCGTAATTCTACACAGTTAGAATCTTCTCTTACAGCTTCAAAAAACAAATTATTTGCTTTTTGCAACTGGCTAAATTGAAAGAAGGGGTCTAATGAATGTTTTGCCAAAAGTGCTTCATAAGCGGCGCGGTAGGCTTTTGCCAATCCCTTTGTATCGGTTGTTTCAGATAATATTTTACCTAAATGCTCGGTTGCTTGCTCACTTTCGGAGGCTTCGAAATAAAAACGGCGAAGTTCGGGTAGATTTTCCATATTGTTTTTTTAAGGTGTGAATGCTTGTCTCGCTGCTATACCTAACTAAATAGTGCTTTTTTCGTTCAAAAACAAAACCGTTTGATAAAGTTTTTTAGTTTTGCTATGCTAATAGTATTTTTCTGAGCGCACCGTAGAGTTTAAACATAGGTAGCCCCATGACATTAAAGTAATCACCTTCAATTTTTTCAATTCCAATCATACCTATCCATTCTTGAATGCCATAGCTGCCCGCTTTATCATAGGGTTCAAAGTGGCGAATATAAAAATCAATTTCGTTCGGGCTTAAAGTCTTAAAATAAACTTTTGTTGTATCCGAAAAAACAACTTTATGCTGCTTAGTCAGGATACAGACACCTGTAACGACCTCGTGTGCAGCGTCCGAGAGCGACTCGAGCATAGCTTGCGCCTCCTCATAATCAGCGGGCTTTGCCAAGGCTATTCCTTCGCTGACAACAACCGTATCAGCAGTAATGAGTAGTTCTTGTGCTGATAGCGTATCTTCGAGGTGCACGGCTTTGGCTTCCGCCAAATACACCGCTAAATCTTTAGCGGGGATATGTGCGGGAAATTGCTCATCAATATCAGCTTTTCTCAATATAAAATCGAGACCCAACTCCCGACATAGGGTTTGGCGACGTGGCGATGCCGAACCCAAAACAATTTGATAAGTAGATAAAATAGGTAGAATTTCTGAAAGCAGTAGTTGCATAAGCCTTTAACTTTACAATAAGTTTGTGTGTATTTATTGTGATACATCACAAAAACAGGTGAATTTAATCAAGATTTCGTTACTTTTTTTTGATATTTGTACTTCACATTAAGCATGCTCAGCATAAGGGAAAACAGGTGCAGTATTTACAGCTCTTCAAAAAAAAGAGTGCCTGCTACGCTAACGTATTTCTTATTGCTCATGCTTGTCCGTACTTCTTTTTTATAACCAAATATAACATAAAAAACATGTCTGAGTTTCGTTTTTGTTCTTATTTAATACTTTTTTTTATTTTGCCTATCACACTTAGTGCACAAAATCCGTTGCAAAAAACAGGTGATACTAAGCCGCCCAAGTTAGTAGTTGGAATTGTCATAGACCAGATGCGTTATGATTATTTGCACCGTTTTTACGACAAATATTCTGATAAAGGATTTAAAAGACTTATGTCTGAGGGTTTTGTATTCAAAAACGGACATTTCAATTACATTCCTACAAACACCGCCCCAGGACATGCTGCTATTTATACGGGAAGCACGCCTGCTTATCACGGCATTGTAGATAATAATTTTTATAACCGCGAAATAGGGCGTAAATTTTACTGCGTAGAGGATACCTCCGTCAGGGGAGTAGGTAGCGACTCAAAGGCAGGGCAGATGTCGCCTAAAAATCTAAAAGCTTCGACCTTTACAGATGAGTTGCGCCTCGCTACGATGAAGCAAGCAAAGGTTATTGGTATTTCTATCAAAGATAGGGGGGCTGTACTCCCCGCGGGGCATCTGCCTACAGCCGCCTACTGGTACGACGAAGATAGCGGTACGATGATTACATCAGATTTTTATATGAAAAAACTGCCTGATTGGGTAGCCACATTCAATGCAGCAAAGCCCGTTGAACGCTTACTTTCAGAGCCTTGGCATACACTTTTACCTATCGAGACCTACATAGAAAGTCGTAAGGATATGAATGACTATGAGCGCAAACTCGGCAACAGCGACCCTACTTTTCCTTATGATTTTAGCGATGCAGCAAGTGCTTTGCAGCGCAATGCAGTTATCCGATATATGCCTGCTGGAAATACAATGATTACAGAGTTTGCACAAGCAGCTATTAAATCAGAGGGCTTAGGCAAAGACAATATAACAGATGTATTGGCAGTGAGCTACTCAGCTACCGATATAGCTGGGCACGCTTTCGGACCCTGGTCAAAAGAATTGCAAGATATATACCTGCGTATGGACTTAGAAATTGCTAATCTGCTCGCTACCTTAGACGAAGAAGTTGGCAAAGGGGAATATACCATATTCTTGACTGCTGACCATGCCGCATCGCTCATACCGCTTTATTTGCGCGAAGAAGGATTTAATACAGCCTACGCACCTACGCTTTCTTGCAAACAGGATTTGGAAAACTACCTCACTCAAATCTATGGCGAAGGCAAATGGATTGATTACGTAGCCTCTTCTCAAATTTATCTAAACCACTCGCTTATACATAAAAATAAAATCAACTTAGACGAAATAAGAAAAAAAACAGCCGATTTTGTGCTCGCATGCGAAGGTTTTTATCAGGTATATTCCGCATCTGATGTACCTTTTTTAAGTGCTATCGACGGACAAAATATTATGCTACAACGCGGACTTAATCAAAAGCTCGGTGGTGATGTCGTTTTTATCTTAGAGCCCGGCTGGATAAGTGGTGGTTACGGATCGCAGGGCACAACCCACGGCTCGGGCTATGCCTACGACACGCACGTACCGATTATTTTTTACGGTAAGCATATTCCTAAAGGTAGCAGTGTGCGGAGAATCTCAATTACAGATATTGCGCCTACCATAAGCACTATGCTCAATTTGCAACTACCATCTGCCTGCACAGGCAATCCGATTAGTGAAATTTTAGAATAAATGAAAAATACGCCAAGTTGATAAATCCGCTTAGATAATTTCAGCACTAATAGTTCTAACCGAGTTGTTAGTGCTAAAATTTACAGCTTTGTAATTTGCAAATTCATGACTTTTTTAGCATCTTTATAGCAAAATACTCAAGACTTACTGCATTATGACTCCTACACTCACTACCATATATACTGATGCTTATGTTACTGTTAAAATCAATGCCCAAGCACGCTGGTTTTATTGGGAATGGACTGCTCGAGACGCAGAATTTGACGATAAAGAGTTTCTCGATTATTGCAAAATGTTAATAGAAATATCCAAAACACATGATTGCTGTTATTTTATAGAAAATGCGTTGCATAGCCAGTTTGTAATTACGGTAGAGCTGCAGGAGCGCTGTGCTATGGAAGTGCTGTATCCCGTCAGAAATCTCATTCAAAAAATTGCCATAGTAAGTTCTAATAATCCACTTGTTAAGCTATCTAATAAGCAGTGGTACGACGAGCTAAAGGATAAGCCCTATCAAGAGCAATATTTTGATACTGTTGAAAGTGCTATACACTGGATTTCAAAACGGTAAGTAATATTTTTTCTCGAACCTATAACTTACAACTACGACCAATATCATAAAAACTGTCAGAAAACCGGATAATCAGTAGCCCCCATTACTATGTTAAAAAACTCACCTATTCACTTGCTCATTGAACGATTTGTATATGCTTTTGAAGGGCTGGATATTGATATAAGCGATATCGCTATCGAGCAGTTAAGTTTATCGCTCTACGCTGCACTTGAGAATCCAAAGCGAGATTTTCACAACACACTTCATGTCTTAGACATCAGTAAGGGCTTATCACCTATTTCTACATTAGCAGCCCTCTATCACGATTTTGTGTATTGGCAGGTAGATGGTGCGCTTCCAGCATTAGATTTTTTTGAGACTTGGGTAAGTATTGATACTGATAAGAGATTTCATTTTTATAAAGCTGCGCACAGTCAAAGTCCTTTTTTTGAGCATTACGATGCTATATTTGCTATTTTTGATATGCTAGAAGTTACGCCTTTCGGCAAGGGTACGAATGAGTTTTTGAGTGCGGCTATAGCAGTGCATTATTTAGCACCTTATTTAGAAAAGGTTGATTTATACAGCATTATGTCCAGTATAGAAGCGACTATTCCGTTTCGCCTTCCAGCCCCCGTGAGCAGTTATGAGCTACTCGAAAGTCGGTTATTAAATTTGGGTTTGAGCTTGGCTCAAGTAGAGGTTTGTGTGCATCGAGCCGTAGAGCTTGCTAATCGCGATGTAGCTAATTTTGCATCGCCTGATGTAGGACTTTTTTTAGATAATACATGGAAGTTACTACCTGAGATGCACGATTTTATTATTAAATCGGGCTCTTATTTAGTAAGTGAATACGAAGGTGCTGTCTCGCAAATGTATAATTTTTTGAATTTCGTACAACCTGAAATGATTTTTCATAACTATAAAAACAACCCTCCTACTGACGAGCTACAGGCTTTGCGCAATCAAGCAGCAGCTAATTTGGCAATTGCTAAAGATTACTTAGAAGCCAAGCGCATAACAATGCTTTTATTGCGTGCTATTGCAGAAGAAAGCGGTGGTGATGCTCCTATTTCATTTTTTTTAGGAGATGTGCGCTATTACAATTTGGGGGTTATTCCCCGTGCGGAAGACTACCTTCCGCCTATCACGAAGCCGATGCAAACAGATCATAAAGTATTGCATTTTTTGGATAAAGGCAGAATAAAAGATACTCATTTTGACCTTAAAAATTCTCCTTTGGCGGCTTTTGTCTATAAATTTTTAGGACAGGAGGGGGTCAGGGCACAGCGAAAAAATATTGAATTATTTTCAAGCAAAAATATAACAAGTTTTGTATTTTTATCTCATTTTCCACCTCTTTTACTGCGCCATCTGATTTATGCTATCTCAAAAATAGCAGTAGTAAGGCATAAGCGATTGATGGAGTTATGGAAAGCCCTTCAGCAAGCAACACTAAAAAAATAGAAGTTGTAAGCGCATATTGCACATAATAGTTGCAGAATCAGATTGTGTTTGCTAAATTTGCTATGTTTTTTAAAACCAATCACACTACTATACATTTTTGCATAGCGTGGGGTTTGCAAACCCCACGCTATGCAAAAATGGGCTTAGAAATAATATTTTTTTGAGAAATGTTATTTCTATATGGAGAATGTCCAGTAGTATGATGAAAACCAATAAAAAATATTTCTTAGCCTACCCACGATATTGAACTTCAAAATTATGCCTTTAAGTGTACGCCATTTGTTGGGAATTAAGTCGCTTTTGCGTAGCGATATTGAGCTTATTTTCAAAACTGCCGATGAGTTTAAAAAGGTTATCAATCGTCCTATCAAAAAAGTGCCTTCGTTGCGTGATATTACGATTGCGAATGTATTCTTTGAAAACTCTACACGCACAAAACTCTCTTTTGAATTAGCAGAAAAGCGACTTTCTGCCGATGTTATCAATTTTGCAGCTTCTAATAGCTCCGTAAAAAAAGGAGAGACCCTGCTCGATACAGTTCATAATATTCTGGCGATGAAGGTAGATATGATTGTGATGCGACACTCAAGTCCAGGTGCTTCGCATTTTTTATCTTTACACACCCCAGCGATTATTGTCAATGCAGGTGATGGCACACACGAACACCCTACACAAGCCCTTTTAGATTGCTACTCCATTCGCGAAAAGCTCGGCAGTGTTGAAGGTAAAAAAGTAGCTATTATCGGAGATATTTCTCATTCAAGGGTAGCATTATCTAATATATTTGCGCTTCAAAAACTTGGTGCAGAGGTTATGCTTTGCGCACCGCCGACGCTACTACCACCTTTTATTGAGCAATTGAATGTAAAAATTTCGCATAGCATAGAAGAAACTTTGCGATGGTGCGATGTCGCAAATATGTTGCGCATTCAGCTTGAACGACAAAAAACAGCTAATATTCCTTCATTACGAGAGTATGCCCTGTATTTCGGTCTTAATAGTCGCCTCCTTGAGCGCATTGGCAAAGAAATCATAGTGATGCACCCTGGTCCTATCAATCGTGGCGTAGAAATAGAGAGTGCCGTAGCAGATTCGCCACAAGCTATTATTTTAGACCAAGTAGAAAATGGCGTAGCTATTCGCATGGCAGTATTGTACTTACTGGCAGCTCAAAATGCTTAAAAAATAAGCTAAGTTGCTTCAAAGCATTTTAAACCGTCAAGGAGTTTTTTGTAAAACTCTTTGACGGTTTTTTGTGTACTCAATTTTGCATTATAACAGCTTACGAATAATATCCTCAATACTCAAACCTTCTGCTTCTGCTTTAAAGTTTCGTACTAATCTGTGTCGTAAAATTGGAATAGCTACGGCTTGTACATCTTCAATGTCTGGGGCATATTTTCCATTGAGCAAGGCATGACATTTTGCACCAATAACTAAATATTGAGAAGCGCGCGGCCCTGCCCCCCAATCAATATAATCATTCGTAATCGCCGCTGCCGTAGGCTTGCCTGGGCGGGTTTTATGTACGAGTTGCACGGCATACTCGAGCACATTATCCGTAGCGACGGCACGCCTGACTAAATCTTGAAAAGCAAGAATTTCTTCTGCGCTAATAATTTTTTGAATATCGACGTGCTGCTCCGTAGTCGTACTTTTTACTACTTGCAATTCCTCCTCAAAAGAGGGGTAGTCTAAAAGTACATTGAGCATAAAACGGTCTAATTGCGCCTCTGGTAGCGGATAAGTACCCTCCTGCTCAATAGGGTTTTGTGTGGCTAACACAAAAAATGGCTTGTCCAAGTCAAAATGATTGCTACCTACGGTTACAGAATATTCTTGCATAGATTGCAAAAGTGCAGCTTGGGTCTTAGGAGGGGTTCTGTTTATCTCATCTGCTAAGACAATATTAGCAAAAATAGGCCCTTTGATAAACTTTAAATTGCGCTCTTTGTCTAAAGTTTCAGAACCTATAATATCCGAAGGCATCAAATCGGGCGTAAACTGAATCCTACTAAATTGCAAATCCATAGCTTCTGAAAGCGTACGTATAAGCAAAGTTTTGGCTAATCCAGGTACACCGACAAGCAAACAATGCCCTCGGGAAAAAATAGCTGTAAGCAATAGCTCGACAGTTTCTTTTTGTCCTACAACAGCTTTTCCTATCTCGGCAGTAAGTTTTTGGTATGATGCATGAAGTGCATCGGCAGCCTCTACATCAGAGGCAAACATTTTTTTTTCGCTCATATTTTCAGAATAAGGTTTTGTATAATATTTTAGTGTAGGCAATAATAAATATTATTGCGTTTCAACATCGTTTCAACATCGTTTCAACATCATAACTAACAGTTCTGTCAGAACTGTTAGTTATGATGCTTATTTATAAATGATTACTTACTACTTGCTTATTTTTTTGTTGTCGTTGTTGTTTTCTTTTTAGCTGTAGTTTTTTTGGCAGCTGTTTTTTTGGCAGCTACTTTTTTTGTTGTTGTTGTTTTTTTCTTGGCTTGCGTGGTTGTATCTGCTGCGGTTGTAGCAGCAGTTTTTCGTTTTCCACCTCTTGTGGGCTTTTCGGGCGTATTTTCTGCCAGTTCTACGCACTGCTCATAGGTCAGGTCTTCGGGAGTCATATCTTTGGGGATTTTGATATTGCGTTTTTCGAAAGAGATATAAGGACCGTATCGCCCGTTGAGCACCTTTACGTTATCGTTTTGCTCAAACTCTTTGATCAGTTTTTTGGCATCAGCTTCTCGCTTAGCTTTGATAATTTCAATGGCAGTATCTTCTAAGACGCTATGTGGATCATGCTCTTTTCCCAAAGAATAAAATTTACTTTTATGACGAATATAGGGACCGAACCTACCAATGGCAGCGACCATTTTTTCTCCTTCAAATTCTCCGACTTCACGTGGGAGTTTAAAAAGCTCAAGAGCATCATCGAGGGTAAGGCTTTCTATAAATTGCCCTTTACGCAAAGAAGCGTACTCTGATTTTTGTTCTTCGTTTTCGCTTACAAGCTCTACAAGCGGGCCGTAACGCCCGAGCCGTGCGATAATTTTTCGTCCTGTTTTGGGGTCTATGCCTATCTCGCGGCTACTCGTAAGCTCGGAGCGGTCTATGCCCTCTGTTTCTTCAATTTTGGGGTGAAAATCTTTGTAAAAATTAGCAATCATGCCACTCCATTCTTGCTTTCCCTGTGCAATTTTATCAAACTGTTCCTCTACTTGTGCTGTAAAGGTATAGTCCATAATTTCTGGAAAATATTCCATCAAAAAATCATTGACAACCATACCGACGTTAGTCGGGAATAGCTTCATTTTCTCGGAGCCGTAGTTTTCAGTTTCTTCTGAGGCTTTGATTTGCTCATTTTGTAACACCAAAAGTTTGTATTTTCTCTCTTTGCCCTCTCTCGATTCTTTTACGACATAGTTTCTTTTCATAATCGTAGAAATCGTAGGCGCATAAGTCGAGGGTCTGCCTATGCTCATTTCTTCTAAGGCTTTGACCAGCGATGCCTCTGTATAGCGTGGTTTTGCTCTTGTAAACCTTTCGGTAGCAAGCATTTGCTTTAGGGGCAGTGTCTCTCCTATTTTAAGGGGCGGTAGCATGCCTTTCTGTACTTCGTCTTCTTCCTCGTCTTCGTCATCACGCGATTCGAGATATACTTTCAAAAATCCGTCAAAAACGATAACTTCGCCCGTAGCTTTAAGTCGTAGGGGTTCGAGTGTAGCGACTTCTTTGGGATCGAGGTTTTTTATACTTTCGGCAGCTGGTGTGGGCAGAATTGTAGCTATCGTTCGTTCGATTTGTGCATCAGCCATTTGCGAAGCAATGGCTCTTTTCCAAATCAGTTCGTAAAGGCGTTGTTGATTTCGGTCTGCACCCGCATTTTTCACCGAGAACTCCGTAGGTCGGATAGCCTCGTGCGCTTCTTGTGCTGATTCAGATTTAGTTTTGAAATTGCGCAGTTTGACATACTCTTGGCCATATTGACTTTTGATTTCGGCAGCTGCTTTTTGTTGCGCTTCTTGGGATAGGGATATAGAATCCGTACGCATATAAGTAATATATCCACTTTCATAAAGCCTTTGTGCCGTGCTCATGGTTTGCCCTACAGAAAATCCTAATTTACGACTTGCCTCTTGTTGCAAAGTAGAGGTTGTAAAAGGTGGTGTAGGCGTTTTTTTCGTTGGTTTTTTTTCTAAATTTTCAATAGAAAAACTCGCCTTTTGGCAATACGTCAAAAATGCCATAGCAGCATCGGCATCGCTGAGTCGTTTTGAAAGTTCGGACTTCAATGTGTACTTTTTTTGCACTTCAAAATCAGCATTAATTTTGAAAAAAGCATCGGGCTTGAAGTATTCAATTTCACGCTCTCTTTCTACAACAATACGTACAGCTACGGACTGTACACGCCCTGCGGAGAGTCCGGGCTTGATTTTTTTCCAAAGCACGGGCGAGAGTTCAAAACCTACTAACCTATCTAAAATACGCCTTGCTTGCTGCGCATTGACAAGGTCGTCGTCAATATGACGAGGTTTTTTAATCGCATTAAGAATAGCATTTTTAGTAATTTCTCTAAAAACAATTCTTTTTGTATTTTGCTTTGTAAGTTTGAGCACTTCATATAGATGCCAAGAAATGGCTTCACCTTCGCGGTCATCGTCCGTTGCGAGCCATACTGTATCTGCAGTTTTTAGATGCTTTTTAAGCTCGCTAATGACCTGTTTTTTGTCAGGCGAAATTTCATAAGTAGGCGCAAATCCATTTTCGATATCAATCGCATTTTTTTTCGGCAGGTCGCGGATATGACCATAACTCGAGGTTACGATAAAATCATTGCCTAAGTATTTATTAATCGTTTTGGCTTTCGCCGGTGATTCTACAATGAGCAGGTTTTTGGGCATAATTACTTTTGATTTTTATAAGAACTACAAAGAAAACAAAAAAATAGCATTTTCTATCCCTTGTATGCAAATTTTGATGCAATATGATGATTTCTCTTATTTTTCAAAGAAAAAAACTTTTTTTTTGTTTGAAATTATTTCGTTTTTTGTGCTTAAATTTCTGCAAAGTCTATCTTAAACAAGATATAAAGGCTTTAAAATACGCATTTATGACAAACAAATTTGCGTTTTATCTATTTGGTAAGATAAAGCTATTTTTTTACATTTTTTATTTTGATTGATTTTTTTCCTATATTGCTCATTGTAATCAAACAAAAACAATATTTTTATGAAATATAGCATAGAAAAAAAAGAAAAATACACGCATTTTCTACTAAAAGAGGAAAAGTTAGATTCGGCTATTGCGCCTGATTTGAAAGCCGAATTTTTTACTATCTATCAGGCAGGTACGGTCAATCTTATTTTAGATTTGAGTGAAGTACGCTACGTAGATTCTTCAGGCCTAAGATCTATTTTAATTGCTAAAGGATTAGCAGACAAAAGCGGTGGCACATTTGTGCTTTGTAATACGTCAGAACACGTACTTAAGTTGCTACAAATATCCAAACTCGATAGTGTGCTCAACCTGCTGCCCACCCTTGAGGAATCTGTAGATGCCGTATTTATGGCTGATTTAGAACGTGAAATCAAAGGTGAAAAGTAAAAAAATAACAATTAGGGCGTGTGTAAAAAAATAAAAACCTAAGTTTTGTTAGGCTAGCCCCCAAATAATATCTCTTAAAGGTAATATTTTTACTGTAATTTTTTGAAAATGTACGGTAGCCATACAAACGAATGTATCTTTTACACACACCCTAAATAAAACGGTTAAACATTACTTTTTGCTCCCTAATTACTTATACTCATTTTGATGTGTCAAAGTTTTCCATTACGATCATAGGCTCAAATTCTGCCAGACCTGCTTATGGGCGGAGCCCTAGTGCACAATGGCTCAATATAGATAATCATTTTTATCTCATAGATTGTGGCGAAGGCACACTCTCGCGGCTTATACATGCTAAATTGCGCTATACAAAGCTCAAAGCTATTTTTATTAGCCATTTACATGGCGACCACTACTTTGGGCTTGCCCCCTTGCTTTTTACCATGAATTTCCAGCGAAGAGTAGAACCACTATACCTCTACGCACCTATCGGATTGGCTGAAATCCTGACTTTACAACTCAAGCAAGCCAGTACCAAACTCGGCTATCCACTGCATTTTATCCCTACAAATACACAAAAAACAGCACTTTTGCACCGCGATGAAACTATTAGCGTACATACTTCACCGCTAAGTCATCGAGTTCCTTGTGCCGCTTTTAGGTTTGCGCAGAATCCTAAAAACCGTAAACTTATCAAACATAAAATTCCCACAGACTTGAGCGTAGAAAAACGCATTGCACTCAAAAATGGTGAAAATATTTATTACCAAGATAAACTTATATTGAATACAGAATGGACAAAAGCACCCGATAAACCGCGTATATATGCTTACTGCTCCGATACAATTTACGACGAGCGTATCGTGCCTTTCGTCTCCGAAGCCCATACGCTATACCACGAAGCAACCTTTACAGAGGCACAGCGACTGCGCGCTTCGCAAACATTTCATAGCACAGCAAGGCAAGCAGCCAGTATTGCAAAGCAAGCAGCGGTAGAAAAACTACTCATAGGGCATTTTTCTGCCCGCTATGCCAACCTCAACCCCTTATTAGAAGAAGCAAAACGAGTCTTTCCCAATACTTTTTTAGCCGAAGAGGGTAAAACTTTTAACGCCTAAAATCAAAAAGCTCGAGTTTTTAATAGCCTTTTTGTGAACAAAAAAAAATTACACTCGTTTTTTAAGTAAGGTTTAGATTATTTTGCTTTAGTTTAATTGCAGTTTGCTCACTTTTAAGCAAGGTAATAGGCAAATTTAGCCACAAAAACCGATAGTTTATTATTTTTTTATTCAAATTCTAATCATTTGAGTACCCCTTTAAAAGCTCCTAATCCTACTGCTATGTCTAAAACATCAATGCCCAAAGAGGACGAAAATAGCAGTATGCGCAAAAAAGACCATATAGAACTTGCTTTTCGTTCGCAACTCCCTTCCGAGCAGCTCGATAAGCGTTTTATGTACGAACCTTTGCTCTCAGGGCACCCAAAGCATACAATAACTCAAGCATTTGATTTTCTCAATGCTAAAATGAAAGTACCGATTTGGGTCTCTAGCATGACAGGCGGTACGGCTATGGCGCGCACGATTAATCACAATTTGGCAAAAGCCTGCGGTGAGTATGGCATGGGAATGGGCTTAGGCTCCTGCCGCATGCTACTCGATGACGATACTTATTTTGAAGATTTTAATGTCAGACATCTCATGCCACTTGAGCCACTTTATGCCAACTTAGGTATAGCACAAGTTGCAGAGTTAATTGCTCAAAATCAAATTGCTAAGATTCAACGTCTTATAGATAAATTGCAAGCCACTGGGCTTATCATTCACGTCAATCCGATGCAAGAATGGTTACAGCCCGAAGGCGACCGCTTCGCAGAAGCACCTATCATTACGATAAGCAAAGCCCTCGAACTACTGCCAGATTTGCCTATTATTGTCAAAGAAGTAGGGCAAGGAATGGGCTATGAAAGCCTTAAAGCACTCTTAGAAATGCCACTTGAAGCCTTAGATTTTGCAGCCTCTGGGGGGACTAATTTTGCCTTACTCGAGCTACTACGCAGCCGCCCCGAAGTGCAAGAAAATTTTAAAGGATTGGCTTGCATAGGGCATAATGCCGATGAAATGATGCACATGAGCAATCAAATTATAGAAGATTTAGGCGAGCGCACTGCATGCCGGCAGCTTATTATATCCGGTGGAGTGAAAGACTTTTTAGACGGCTATTATCTGACACAAAAAAGTAAGCTACCCGCTATTTATGGACAAGCCTCTGCTTTTTTACGCCACGCACAAGCCTCCTATGAAAATTTGCAAGCCTATATAGAAGCGCAAATTGAGGGCTTCTCCGTAGCTAAGGCTTTTCTAAAAGTACGTTGAGCCTTAGGCTAACTATCAAAATTATACAAAAGTTTATTCATAATCAACTTCAATATATTATGCAAAGCATATCAGGATTTTCGAAAATGCCAAAGGCAAAAAAATTAGAATGGATAGCGCAAGCCGTATCCGAAACTCCAGAAAATTTTATTGCCGATTTTAAAAAATTTTGGCATCAAGACGAAAGCACTCAAAAACTCTTTGATGAGTTTAGTGAAAATACCATTAGCAACTATTATATGCCTTATGGTCTTGCCCCCAACGTCATGATCAATGACAAAAGATATGCCGTTCCCATGGTTATTGAAGAGAGCTCAGTTGTAGCAGCAGCCTCTAAAGCAGCCAAATTTTGGCAAGATAAGGGCGGTTTTAAAGCTAAAATCATTGCTACTAAAAAAATCGGACAGGTACACTTCTTGTGGAAAGGCGATTTTAATAAACTTTATTGCGTTTTTGATGAGCTTAAAGAGCGTATGCTCGATGATACGGCAAGCATTACCAAAAATATGAGAGAAAGAGGCGGTGGCATTCTCGATATCGAACTTGTTGATAAGCGTGATTTAGAACCTGATTACTACCAACTCAAAGCTACTTTTGATACCTGCGACTCTATGGGTGCAAACTTTATCAACTCTTGCTTAGAGACTTTCGCCAAAAGCCTACAAAATTGGCTCATGGAAAAAGATATGTTCGTCGGTGAAGAAAAAGATGCCACGATTATTATGTGCATTCTTTCCAACTATACACCTGAATGCCTTGTGCGTGCGTGGGTAGAGTGCCCCATAGAAGATTTAGGTATGGTAGAAGATTTAGATGCACCGACCTTTGCTTTTAAATTTAGCCGTGCTATAGAAATTGCTAAAAACGATGTCTATCGCGCCACAACGCATAACAAAGGCATTTTTAATGGTATCGATGCCGTTGTGCTCGCTACGGGTAATGATTTTAGAGCCGTTGAGGCCTGCGGACATACCTACGCCTCTCGCAGTGGGCAATACCGTAGCCTCAGCGATTGTAGCCTTGAAGGGGGTAAGTTTAAGTTTTGGCTCGATATTCCAATTGCCGTAGGCACTGTAGGTGGACTTACAGCCCTTCACCCCTTAGCCAAACGTTCCTTAGAAATTTTAGGAAATCCTAATGCCGAGGAGCTTATGCAAATTATTGCCGTTACGGGCTTGGCGCAAAATTTTGGTGCTGTAAAGTCCTTAGTAACTACGGGCATTCAAAAAGGGCACATGAAAATGCACCTGCTCAATATTTTACGCAACTTCGAAGCCACTGAAAAAGAAGTAGCCCAAGCTGTTGAGCATTTCAAGACCGAAGTAGTCTCATTTACAGCCGTACGCGAACTTCT
The DNA here is from genome assembly GCA_020832465.1 of Bernardetiaceae bacterium. GTDB lineage: Bacteria > Bacteroidota > Bacteroidia > Cytophagales > Bernardetiaceae > JAFIER01. The sequence goes on along the minus strand of JAFIER010000059.1, from coordinate 31,947 downwards.
TGAGAAATTGCGTGCTGACCAAATACAGTATAAAAAGTAAAGTTATAGGGCAAACCCAAGCCAGAAATAACATTTCTTTGAGAAATGTTATTTCTGAGCTAATTTAACAAAGTTATATTGCGCCCCTTCACCTCAAAGGTAATCATCTTGTTATGCTATTTTTTAAACTTTGAACAACTTTATTCAGGAAACAAAGGCCTTATAATTGTTTATAAGTCAGTAACAATGCTTAAATTTGCAACTTGCAAAAAATGCTGATGTGCTATATCAAAATAGGTGTGTTTGAGCTATACCTCAATCACCTACCAAAGAAATTTGGGTGTGGCAATAACAATACTTTAAGCAAGTGTCATTTTTAGTTTTTTGCAAGTGTTTTTTGTTTTTGGAATATTTAAAATCACATGACACATTATCACAGTAACGGAAAACTGCTATTGAGCAGCGAGTACTATGTTCTAGACGGTGCGCTTGCATTAGCATTGCCTACGAACCGTGGGCAGCTTTTACACGTAAGTTATGCGCCTTCGGAGCACAAAGTGCTTCATTGGAAAAGTTATGATAGCAATGGTGAGATTTGGTTTGAAGCTCGCTTTGATATCGAAACTTTTGAAGCCTTAGAGGGTTACGTCTCTCAAAAATCATTGGTATTACAGAAAATTTTGCAAGCAGCACGCAAATTGGCTTCTAATTTTTTGGTAGGCAAGGAGTACGTACTTGTCGAGACTTATTTAGAATTTCCACGCCTTTGGGGCTTAGGCACTAGCTCAACATTAATTTATAATGTAGCCAAATGGGCGGGTATAGATGCTTTTGCCTTGCTTTTTGGTACTATGGGCGGGTCTGGATATGATATAGCCTGTGCCGAGTCTAAGGGTCCGATTTTGTATAAGTGCATCAAAGAGGGCGCCCCAGAGTTTATTCCTATAGATTTTAACCCCCCGTTTAAATCCCAACTTTATTTTATCTACTCGGGCAAAAAGCAATCCTCTGCTGATGGCATTGAGTATTACAAAAAATTCAAAAAAGAAAATACTAAAAACAAAGACCTTGTGAATCGGCTGACTAAAATTACGCAGTCTATGTTAGCCGTCAAAACGTTAAAAGAGTTTGAACAACTTATCGCTGAGCACGAGCAAATTATTGCTAAAAATCTAAACCTCGAGCGCATTAAAAATAAGTTTTTTCAAGACTATTGGGGCGAAGTCAAATCATTAGGGGCGTGGGGCGGCGATTTTATTTTAGCGACAAGCGATAAAAGCCAAGCCGAGACCCAGAAATATTTTGCTGATAAAGGTTTTGATACTTTTCTTACCTATGACGAGCTTGTCAAAGATGATACATTGATAGATAAATCAAAATAGAAAATTCTTAATTTTCGCATAGCACGCTATTGCTTTGAGCAATATAAATAAATGCGAACTTTGCTTCAATCAAAAAACAAACAGACCCATGACCAATAAAGCTATAACCCGTGCCCTACGCCTTATGGCAGCCCTTATAGAGTTGCACGGCGGCAACCCACACAAAGCACGTGCTTATGAAAATGCCGCTATGCGCATCAATAGTGCTGATTTCGAACTCGCTCAGGCTGAAAGTACGGCGCGCAAAAAGCTAACCCTCTCCGCACGTATGATAGAAATTGCGGAAGACCTTATTCAAAAAGGTACGTTCGAAGAGCTCGAAGAGATGCGTGCCCAAACTCCTATAGGTGTCGTAGATATGCTCGATATCAAAGGCTTAGGTACAAAGAAAGTCAGAGACCTTTGGCAAAATCTGCATATAGATAGCATTGAGAGTTTGCGCAAAGCCTGCGAGCAGGGAAGTGTAGCCAAACTTAAAGGATTCGGACAAAAAACACAAGAAAAAATCTTGCAAGCACTTGATTTTAAAGAAGAGCAAAGTGGGAAATGGCTATTCCCAAAAGCATTACAATGGGCAGAAGAAATTATACAATACCTCGAGAAAGAAGCAAGTGCAGAGCAAATAAGTCTCACAGGAGAGCTTAGACGTGCGCTACCAGTCATCGAAAATATTACGATCATCGCCATTACTCAAAGCCGCCAAAAACTGCGTGAATGCTTGTCTGAAAATGAACTTTTTATTTATGATAAAAAAAATTCTGGTGTTTTTGTTTGGCGTGGTACTTATGGCGAAGAGCAAATTCCGCTTGAGTTGCACCTTATGAATAGCAAACAATACGCCCAAGCACTACTTTTATATACCGCTTCCGAAGCGCATCTCACGCGCCCCATAGAGGGATTCCCAAGCGTGCGCACCGCAATAAAAAATACTAAACCTGAAAGCGAGGCTGATTTTTATCAAAAAATAAAACTCCCTTATTTAGCCCCAGAATGCCGTGAAGGACTTTTTGAGTTTGATAAATCCATTGATGAACAAGCACTTATTCAAAAAAAAGACATCAAAGGACTGTTGCACGCACACTCTACATATAGTGACGGGCAGGCCAGCATTGTGGATATGGCAAAAGCTTGTCAAGAAAAAGGTTATACCTATCTCGGACTCACCGACCACTCCGTAGCGGCTTTTTATGCCAACGGGCTTAATGTAGCAGCAGTGCGCAAGCAACACAAAGAAATTGAAGATTTAAATCAAAAAAATCCTGATTTTAAAATCTTCAAAGGCATAGAAGCCGATATTTTAGCCAACGGAGATTTAGATTACGACCCCGATACCTTAGCAAGTTTTGATTTTGTTATCGCTTCTATCCACTCGAGCCTCTCGATGGATATTCAAAAAGCCACACAGCGCATGCTCAAAGCCATTCAAAATCCTTTGACTACCATACTCGGACACCCTACAGGACGACTTCTTTTAAGACGTGAGGGCTATCCCTTAGATTTTGAACAGATTATTGAGGCTTGTGCAGAATACGAGGTCGCAATTGAAATCAATGCAAATCCCTATCGCTTAGATTTGGACTGGAGATGGGTGCATTTTGCTATTGAAAAGGGTGTTAAAATTGCTATATGCCCCGATGCCCACAGTATAGAAGGAATAAATGATGTACAATACGGTGTAGGTATCGCTAGAAAGGGTGGCGCAAAACCCGAGCATATCCTCAACACAATGAAAGCAGAAGATTTTGCTACTTATATCCAACGCAAAAAATAGTGGTAGCCCAAAGCGCTAAGCACTTGCATAAATTTAGTTTACATGATTATATGTGTTTGGTGGGGAATTTTAGAAATAACATTTCTTTGAGAAATGTTATTTCTAAAATCTAAAATTGATTTATTGCTTTTAATGCCCACTAAATTTATGCAAGCACGTAAATGCTTCCGATTTATACCTAAAAAGTATATCCTATGCCTGCCCAAGCCTGTATGCGACGCTGTTCGTAAAACAGAAAATGCTGATAAGATTGTGATAGCAAATTCTGACAAATAGCAAATGCGTTAAATTTATCAGTAAGATGATAGTTGGCTTTAAATTGTAGGTTAAAAATATCAGGGAGTGAATACTCTGTTTCGCTCGTGCTGACTTGTGCATAAAGCCCCGCCTGATGCAAAAGCGAGGTAGATAGTTCGAGGTTTGTAATGCCTGTATAGCTTACTCCAAACTCGTTATCCCAGTTGGGCAAGTGCCAAGCGCGCAGTAAAGCTTCTGTTTGATAATGTCTGTAACCTAAGCTTGCATATACAGCAAAATCTGTAGAACGCCAGAGTAGGCTCATATCCAAACTCAAAGCATTTACTTTTCCGTTGTCATATATCATATCAAAACGCGAGGAGTCGTTTTGGTTATTATTAAAAACAGCAAACTGCTCATATTGGGCGTACTCTGCTGTTATTCCAATTTTTAAATTTTCCATTGCTTGATAAGTCGTAGCAAGCGAAGTTGCCCAGCGTCTATTTCGGTGGTTGAGCAAGATATTATCAGCGATAAAAGGATTCTGAGCAGCAACGTCTTGCAATAAATTTTGCTCAATTGCGCCCGTAAAAGCCGCACGTAGTTGGAGTGCTTTATCCAAAAAATGAGCAGAGGCTTGGGCATGAGGGTGCAAAAAAATATTTTTTTCAAACAGCGAATCATTTGTATATGTAAATCGGAGTCCCCCTTCAATTTCAAAGAATGTTTGCTTCCATTTGGCTACGGGCGCAAGGCTAAGGAGTGAACGCATTTGACTTTGATGACTCGAGAGGGTGTTGTCCGTATATATACCTATCACTATGGGAAGTTGGCTGTTATACCAAGTATTTCCTTCGAGCTGCATCGCTGTTTCTCTGGCTTCATAACGATCAGCGGTGTGTGAGGCTTTGAGCGTGAGCTTATAATCTACACCACTACCGAGTGCGAGGTCATTGATTTGACTTTGCATACCTATGGTATTCCAATGCTGGCGTATTTCGTCCCTGTTAATTGTTTCAGGGTCTAACTGCCTGTCGTAACCATAAAAATGCACACCTTCTCTACGGTAGAAAATATGACTTCTCAATGCAAAAAGATCGTGTACATAATCAGCATTGACTTTAAAGCGATTTAGGATAGAGCCTGAGTTGCGTCCATCTACTGCGCCGCGCTGTGCCGAGAGGTGATATAAATCCGCACCTAATCTTAAGGCATCGCTGAGCTGTGCCGTAACGAGTGCCTCTCCAAAGCCTGAAAGGTAGTTGCCAAAGCCTACTCTTGCTAAACCCTCATACTTAGAAGGGGGTGCGGTAAGCTCTTCCTTTGCATCTTGATAAGGATCTGGCTGCGTATCGTCTATTTCTATATCCATTGATATAAAAACAGGCGAAAATGATGGATCTACGCCCTCTTGTGAAAATTTAATTGCCTTTTTATGTGCTGGGCGATGCTGCTGCTTGCTTTTTTCAAAACTCCTAAGCTTAGTATCTTTTATATAAACGCCTGAACTATCTTTTATCTGCGCAAAAGAAGGGACCGCAAAACACAGTATTAAAGCCAAAAAACTGCAAAAACGCAGCACCTTAAAGTTGCTAAACATATAGCAACGGACTAGCATATATATAGACATTATAGACATAATTTTTGATTTTTAGGATTGGCGATATTTGTTGTGATTCAACTTTGCCAAAGTATAAGGATTTGTCAAAGTTGAATCATTGATTTAGATTTATTTGATTTTTTCAATCCATAGCAATGCCTGCTCTCTTAAAGATTGGCTTTGTGATTGTTTGCTCAACTCTTCAAGCATCATAATAGCAGATTGCGCATCGCCTTGCTTATGTAAAATTAGTGCTTTTTGAAACTGTGCCTTTTCTTTGAACTCTAAGTAATTATCAGCAGTTGTCTGATTAATGACTCTTTCGTAGGCTTGCAATGCGCTTTGTGCATTTTGATTTTGCTCAAAAAGAACTCCTATGTTAAACAAGAACTCAGCCGCATATCTTGCGCCAATATTTTGATTAGCCATCGCACTGAGCGTCTCTTCGTTGATAGGTCTTTTAGCTTGATTAGCTGCCTTTACAATAATAAGGCTTGCTGCATTTGCAAAATACGATCCTTCGGAGCTTTGGCTTTTAAGGCGTTCTGCTTTAATGATTGCTTCGGAGAATTGATGTCTTTTGAAGTAAATTTCGGCAAGACCGAGCGATGCACGCAATCTTTGTGCCTCTTCTCGGCTATTATTTTCGACAAATGCAAAGAGCTCTTCTGCCGTAGCATACTCGCTCATCTTAAATTTAATATCCGCTGCAAGCATTTTTGAGTCCAAGTACTCGCTTTGATTATCGCCAACGAGTGCTACTTCTAATAAATGATAGGCTGCTAGTTTAGGGTTGTCTTCTAATAAAGCTTTGCCTAATAAGTAGTGCGCACTAGACTTTGTTTTAAGACTTTCTGTTGATGATATGATAGATTCAAGTAACTTTTGTGCTTCGGGTTTCTCATCATTAAAAAGCAAATCACGTGCTTTATTTAATCTTCGTATCAGTGGTATATCGCTTTGTGGGTTGTACTTTTCGTAGTTCGCAACATAGATTTCTAAGTCTGGGATTGATGCACCAGCAGACTCCATGTTAATCAGAAAGTTAATACTTAGCTCTGCGGCGGGGTACTTAACAAATTTTTGCACGACATGCTTATACACATCAATAGCTTCTTCTCTATTTTGAGTGCGCTCTAAAATATTACCGAGTTTGAGGTAGGCATTGGGAAGTTGGGTGCTAAACTTATTTTCCTCGATAAGATTTTCAAACAATCTTATAGCCGCCTCTGGCAGATTTGCTGCGATGTATATTTCTGCTTTTTCTTCGTATATGGGAAAAAGCATGTCCGGAGTTTGCGTACTTCTTTCTAGGAGCGTTTCTATCTGAAAAATTGCTTTGTTGTAGTTTCTGTTATAAGCATACAAACGAGCCAAATTCAGGCGCGGTGCGTGCTGGCTTAGTGTGTTAGACTTATCAGTGAGCGCATAGTCATAGTGCTTTATCGCAAAAGAGAAAAGATTTTTATCTTGGGGTTTCTCTGCAAATTTGGCATAATAAGCATCGCCAATACGTGCATGCGCTTCATAAATGCGACTTTGATCTTCGCTTTCAGCTTCAATATAAGCGTGGAAATGCTTTAATGCCATGTCATAACTATCTGTATTGTAATAATGATAAGCGAGGCTAAAGTGGCTTAAGTTTTTGATTTTCTCATCACTTCCAGCTGCTAATGCTTGCTCATAAAAATATAAAGCACGCTCGGAGTTTTCTAAATGCTGATAGGTTTCAGCGATATAGTAATGCAAAAAAGCTGTATTAGCATACTTATTTTTTTTCTGATACAATGCTTGAAAAGCAGCTAAGGCCTCATGAAAATATTCGCTATTAAGTAGTTCAATGGCATTGTTGAGTTCAATGTTGTAGGCTAATTTAGATAACTCGGGATCAGCCTGCGCATACTGTTGTAAGAATGCCTGTAACCGTCTATAATCTTTCATTTCATGTAAGGCAGTAGCTATCATGCGCCTAAATATTAACAACTCTTCGGCTTGCATATTTTTGGCTTGTGCTTCGTGAAATTGCACGGCTTGTGGCACAAAAGCTTTGTAAGTACGGTTTTTGTAGAGCAGGCAGAGTATGATCCACTCTGTATTTTTATGAATAAGGGGGTCTATGTTTACGGCTTGTGCTTCTGTGGCAAACTGCAAAGCCTGCTTAGGTTCATTATTTTCGAGGGCTACATTAACGGCGTTAAAGAGTGCTATCTGCTTTATAGAATCATTGCTTGTTCGTGTGGATAGTTTTCTATAAGCCTGTTGCGCTACTGCCATTTCTCTTATTTCTTGTGCGGCATAAGCATAAGCAAAGAGTAAAGCCTCCTCTTGGGCTGTAACTTCTACTTTATCAAAATAGCGTGCAAGGTATCCATAAGCTAAGTCATAGTTTTGAATTTTATAAGCAGCCCAGGCAAAAACCAATCTTGTATTATCGGTCATTTTGCTTTCGGGAATGACTGCTTCTAAGTCAATAACAGCTTGATAATTGCCCTGATAGTGATGTATTTCAGCGATCCTTGCATAAGCTTTTTGCTTATATGTTTTGTTCTGGGTTGCAATCTGCAAAGCTTTCAACGCACCGGCATAATCTTGTTCATTGGCAAGCAAAAATCCCAAATAGTAATTTGAGTCTTCTTTTTTGAAGTCGGATTCTGCCAGTTTTTTAAATAATTGACTTGCCTCACGGTATCGTAGGGTATGCATTAAGGCATAAGCCAATTGAAAATGTGCTAAAATTTCTTGCTCATTTTTATAGGTAGAACGTGTATGGTTTTCCATTAAAGCAATAGCCTCTCTGTATTGTTTGTTAGAAAAATACCAATTAGTGAGTTCGTACCGTAGCGCACGGCTTTGCACATTATCTTGATTTTGGTCAAGTAAGTTACTTGCGTTATACTCAAAGTTTGGGTTTTTGAGTTTAATATCGCAACGTGCCATATAAATATGCGCTTCCTGTGTTTTGAGATGCTCTGGGTTTTGGCTAATAAAATCTTCAAATAAAGATTTTGCTAAACCGTAGCGCTTCTTCTCGAAAAGCGTAACAGCATCTTCGTATCCACTTTTTAGAGGGGCAACGTCTTGCCCATACCCTGGCAGTGGAAAGGTGATGCACAAAATAGACAAAAGGCAGAAGTGCCAAATCGTTCTGAGGCTTATCACGTTCATATATAGTTTTTTTAGGATAGAGTATATTTTGTATAGCAAACAAACAAAAGTATATATATATATTACTTTGCTTGTATAAAAAGACTTTTTTGGGAAACTCGCAAAACAAATGGTATAATCATATCAGCAAAGCAAGCCACAAAAACACTTTGTAAAATCATAGTAAAAAAAAAAATTTACTATATTTTCAAGATAATTTTTTGAGTTATTATGCAGAACTTTTTTGATTATTATAGTAGAATTATACCAAAACTTACAACATTTTATTATAAGCATTTTAATTCGCAAAAATAATGCTAATCTTGTTTTTGCTTCATTTTTATTTGGTATTAGATTCTATTGCTCAAATGTATGAAGTTTTAACATAAAAACCGCAAAAAAATAAATCTTTTTTCAACAATTAGTACGAGCTATTCTGGCAGTCTTATTTGTAATTAGTTAGAAACTCAAATTTAGAAGTTGAAAAGTTCATAAAATGCTTAAAAAATTGCATTTTAATGCAAGTATGTAAGTTGTTATTACCCTATTTTGTATTTATCGATTATACTACTATACATTTTTCCATAGCTTGAGTTTGCAAACCCCAAGCTATGGAAAAAAGGCTTAGAAATAACAAATCTCAAAGAAATATTATTTCTGGCTATCGAGTGTATATTAGTATGTTTATCGATTAAAAGTATTCGTAATTTTACTCAGATCGCTAAGTAGGTCAGGTTTTTTTTCTAATGAAGTACCGACGACGGCAATATCTGCACCAGCCTTAAACACTTGCTCGAGTTGCTTTATGTCTCGTATGCCGCCGCCTACGATAAGAGGTATATCTATAGCTTGGCTCACTGCCCGGATCATATCATCAGGCACTGCGCGTATAGCACCACTACCTCCTTCTAAATAAGCAAGTTGCATTCCCATCATTTCACCAGCCACGGCTGTAGCTACAGCAATATCATTTTTTTCGTAGGGAATAGGTTGTGTTTGGCTCATGTAAGATACACTGGTTGGCGTGCCACAATCAATAAGCAAATAAGCAGTAGGGATAATTTCTAAGCCTGAGCGTTTTAGGTAGGGGGCTGCTACTACGTGTTGCCCTATCAAAAACTCTGGATTACGCCCGGAGAGTAGCGAAAGCAATAGTAGCGCATCTGCTTGCGCTGAAATTTGCAAATAATTTCCTGGGAAGATAATAATCGGCAGTTTGCTGTGCGCCTTGAGTAGGCTAACTGTCTGCTCAAATCGGTTACTACTCATAAGGCTACCCCCGACAAAGAATGCTTCTATGGCGTGATAATCAGCTGCTTTTGCCATAGCAATAGTGCTTGCCTCGTCTAACTTATCGGGGTCTAATAAGACAATAAGCGACTTTTTGTGCTTGATTTTTTGTTTTTTGATTTTATCAATCCAAGAGTAGTTCACAGGCTTATTATATTTTTGTATTTGTTGCAGACCATCTATTCCTCAATTATTACGATTACCCCCGAATTAAAAGGGGTTCTACGCCACGTTGGTAAATCGCCTTAAATAGCGTCAGAGCTTATAGAAATAACATTTCTGGCAGAAATGTTATTTCGGAGCTAATTTAGCAAAGTTGTCGTACACCCATTGTAACAATAAGATTTCTCTTAGCCATGTTGTTATTGTTAGCTTTGCGCTTACCTTTGCAGCCTGAGGCAATCTAACTGTTTGCCTAAGGCTCTATGCACGATAAAATATTGTTCAGATTCTATATATCTCAAATTGAGTGGTTGCGAAGCCTCTATAGGTTGTCCTCCGATGAGCCTACCATCTGTATAATAGAGGTAAGATTTTTGATTTTGCGTATCGTGTATTTCTACTACATCTATATTTGCACCAAAGTTGTAATACTGCACCAACTTTGCTGCGTCATTATCAAAACTAAGGGCAAAGAGATTCTGTTCCTCGGGCGTCATTATAGTGAGTTCTCGCTCGTCTTGGCGTGCAATAAGGTAATTTTTTTGAGCTAAAACATCTGTTACAAGACTAAATCTTGACTTTGCAGTCTTACGAAAAAATTCTTTTTTAGCTAATATTTTGCCTTGAAAGCTCAAATGAATATGCTCTCCTTTATCAGTCATGACAACGAGATAAGAATCATCGAGGTCTTTGCCTTCTTGTAAAAATGTAGGGCTACTGATATTGCTATCAAAATCAAAAGGGAAATTTGGGTAGTTGTTTCCATTGCGCTGGAGGTTATATATTTGCCCATCTTGCGAAATAGCAAGCAGTACATCTTTTTGTCCGATGCGTAGATGCTTGAGCGGTTCGGATAGTGGCGAGGCGAGGCTAAGTGGATTCCAGCCCTGCAAATTTTGCCCATTTTTATTATAAAGGTATGCCCTACCTTGTAAATCGCTGATAGCAAATCGGTAATCTTTACTTCCATCATAATCTATGAGGGCAAGCGTCTGTGCCAGCACTCCCGTAGGTAATGCAATGGGAAATCCTTTGACGGGTCTTCCGAGCCTATCTATAAGGTATATATGATTTGGCGTAGTCATGAGGTATTGAATTTTACCATTTTTATAAAAATCAACTTGTTCTAAATAAGGTCTCATTTTGCCATATACTGGCTTATGCCACAGGATTTTTCCATCTTTACTGACAAGATGCACTTTATTGTCCTTGTCTTGTATAAAAATTTCGTAACTGCCATCATTGTGATTGCGCACGGAGTAGGGGGCCGAGGTCAGTTCGTTTTGGAACGTACTGCTATGCAATAAATTAAGACTTTGCTTACTATTTGTTTGCGTGGGGTTTTCACTCACTTTTTGAGCAATAAGTAAGTTGTTCTGCATTTTGTCTTTATCATGCTTCATTTGCAATGCCAAAAAATCGAGTTTTATGAGCTGGCTTTTCTCTTTTAATAATTTTTTGCCTAGCTCTGTATGGCTTTGTTCTAAAATAGCATTCCAATATCTTGGAAAATCTATGACTAAGCTCAGGTTTGCTTGCGTGCCTGTTTGTTCTAAGAAACGGCTACTGCGAATCAATTTAGCCCATACCTGCTCTTCTCGAATATCATTTATCAATGTACGGAGCGCATCAGCACTATTAGCAAATACCAAATAGCGGTCGTTAATCAGCGTAAAATAAGTTTGTTCGAATCCCATATACATTTTACCAAACATAATTTGCGGGAAATTTCGTACATCAATTCGCCTTAGCACCCAGTCTTGATATACTTCTGAGGTATTTTGAGAAGTTTGTAAAATTGCAGCGGCGTTATCAGATAGCACCTTGAGCATATCAAGGGCTTCATCGGGGTCTTTGATACTCAAAAACAAGATTTTATCGCTTGTCGCTCTTCCTGGCGCTTGCTCCAAGACGGATAGTGCAATTTCTCCGCCTAATGTATTGATAAACCTTGTAGGCGAGAAGTTATAATTTTCGATAAGTTGCTCTCTTCTGGCGGTTTGTTCTGGATATTTATCTTTCCAATAGGTATTGAGTGCATTAAAATACTTTTCCTTATTGCTAAGCCCCACACGATAAAAAAGTGCGGTTTGTTTAGGTACAAATTGTAAAAGGTCTATATAAGGCGTGGGTTCTTGCCCTTCAAAAAGGGCGAGGTAGTCGTCTTTATAAAGTGTATAACCACTCAAAAGAATTTGATTTGGCTCGATGAGTAAATCCAACACTGATGCACCTACGCCTTCGTCCCACTCTTCAAAAAAGTGTTCGTAGCTCTCGTGTGCGAATAGCTTCATAAAACTACCGATTTGGCGTGGATTTACGTAAATATTAGCCTCGTCATTATCGATTTTGCTAAGTTCGAGTAAGTCTTTATTTCTTTTGAAAAAGGGTTGCGCCTCTTTGCCCATAATTTTGCGAATAGCTTCATCAACGAGCATAGGGGTATAGCTACAAATCAAGAAATTTTTGTATATTAAATAAGTAAAAGCCGATTTTTCGTCGCTTTTATGATCGCTCAACTCATAAATTGTAATATCCTTGTATTGCCTTTCGAGTGTAGTAAGTGCTTCTGCTTTAGCAATAGCATTGATTTTATCAGGCAGGAAAAGTATTTCTTGCTTTTCTAAGGGGATAAAAAATAGATAATCAAAAGCCCTGCGTTCGCTGATATGCACCGAGGCGTATAGGTTACGATTGCGCAACTGCTCATGAATAGAAGCCTGATGACTTACTAACAGACTATCTAAATAATCCAAACGGTTGTGAATGGACGAGAAATGGCTTGTTTGCGTAAGGTTTTGCCAAATTGGAAGTTTACTTAAACGGTAGCTTCTGTTCCAAATATCATTACTTTCAACAATAAAAACAGCATCATCAGGGATAACCTGCCATATTTGAAGGCTACGACTTTGATACCAAACCCAAGATAAATGCACTACGGCATATACAAGCAAAACAGCAAAGCCTATAAGTAAGCGTCTCTGGTTTTTAGTTTTCTGTTCCCAAAATTTTTTACCTTTGATGTAGTATCTTAATGAGCGAATGCGCCATCTATTCATAGTATCCGTTCTTGAGATTTAGTAATTTTGAGCCAAAATAAACACAATTAAGCAAATATACGATTTACTCTGCAACTCGCCAAGTCATTAAAGTTTTTTTGTGAAAGGAACGAAAAAAACGAGTTTTGAAGTTTTAATCTAAAGCAAAGCTTTTGTAGTTTTGCATTTGTGTAAACTTTATTTTTTATACTCATTGTTACATACTCATGAAACTCATTGCATCTTGGATAGGAACGCTTCTTTTTATCGTTTCTTTTTTTCTGACTTTATTGATATTTCACGTATTACAACTTATAGCCTTGCAAATAAGTTATGCAGCTCACAAAAAAACAGTAGATCTTATGATTTACTTTATTTTATTTTCTTTGCGCTTAGGCGGTACACGCATTCGCTTGCGCAAAGATTTTGAAAATCTACCCACTGACCGCCCCCTGCTTTTGGTTAGCAACCATCAAAGTATGTTTGATATTCCGATGATTCATCGCCTTTTTGAATTGCATCACCCCAAGTATATCACTAAAAAAGAATTAGCCAAAGGCATTCCCGCTATTTCCCTCAATGTAAGACGAGGCGGTTCGGTATTGATTGATAGAAAAAATCCGCGTGAAGCCGTAAAATCATTGCTCAACTTTGCAGCCTATCTCAATAAAAACAACTATGCCGGCTGTATTTTCCCCGAAGGTACGCGTGCATATAACGGCAAACTACGCAAATTCCGCACCACAGGTATGCTGGAGCTACTGCGTAAAATGCCCGACGCAGTAGTAGTGCCTATTGCTATTGATAACTCTTGGCAAATTACAAAAAATAAATTTAAACCCGTTCCTTTCGGTATTAATGTCTCTTGCCACGCTATGAAACCTATTGAACGTGAGAACCGTAATAATATAGAAATTCTCGAAGAAGCCGAACGCCAAATCGCCGCCGCACTCGGACAGCCCATTGGGCAAGAAATTCCGAAAGAAACAAAATAAACTTGGGCGAAGTGGGGCGTACGATAACATTGCTTTTATTGCATATCATACTACTGGACATTCTTCATATAGAAATAACATTGCTCAAAGAAATGTTATTTCTAAGCCCATTTTTCCATAGCGTGGGGTTTGCAAACCCTACGCTATGGAAAAATGTATAGTAGTATGATTGCAGATATTTAATATTTATGCGCTTATAGTAACGCAACCACAGCTTCGTTGTAGTAGGCTACAGTTTTTGAAAATTGTGAGTGCTAAAACCACCTAAGCCGATTAGCCAACTTGACGTACGCCCCGGGGGCAAGTAGAGATATAATAATTTTTCTATACACTCAAACAGGGTGCAATTCATATTTACGCAGTAGCGTAAGCTACTGTCTTAAAACAACTACTCTCGCCGTGTTTGCTGTCTCCACCAAACACAAACCGTGTAGTATTGAAATACACCCCTCAAACATTTAATAAGCATGGCACTTAATTTACCCATACAAACCATTGAAGCCGAACTCAAAAAACGTTGGGCTTATCCCTATCGCTGGGGAAGAAAGCAACAAGATGATTGGGATAGCATTACCAATTTTATCTATAAAACTCATACTTTTGAGGCTCTTTTTGAGGCTTTGGCGCAGCAAAAATCCCGTGCGGATTATAGGGATATAGTGGACTATGCGATGAATCGTTGGTATAATTTTCATTCGGCGAAAGCTGTAGAGCATATTTTTGCAAGCTCTCCCAAAGTACAGCCTGAACATGACCGCTACCATCGGCTCGTAGATTTTCATATAGAAGGTTTAAACTTCGACCATAAAACTACGGTTTTTCCACGTGGATTACAAAAACCAATAACATGGGCAAAAGAGCACCCTAAAGCATTGATACAATGGCTTTATGAAAACCAATCACAACAGCAACGCAAACATTTGCATAATAGGCTTTTTATAGTGGTTTATCACAATGCTGGCGCACATTGGAAACTTAAAGCAGAGCTGACGCTGATTCAAACGGCAGTAACTGCTTATTTATCGAATTTTGATAAAAACAAACTACACAGTTTTGATTTTGAAGCAGGTCATAAAACGTTTAGCGATATAATCTGGGTAATTGGGTAGTCAGAGGAGGATAACTTTTTTAAGTGTTTCGTGAGAAACCAAATACAGAAGGAGTGGCTCATTTTTAGCAATAACATTTCTGGCAGCAATGTTATTTCTTTCTGCCCGTATGCTGTGCTGTCTGTTTATCAAAATTATAACAAGCAAAAACCTACAAATTCTGTATCGAACTTGTAGGTTTTTGAATATAGTTTATGACTTATAGCTACGATGTAATCTTACATCATGCCACCCATACCACCTGGCATAGAAGGCATAGCAGGTTCGTCATTTGATTCTGGATCGTCAGCGATGACACACTCAGTAGTGAGCAACATGCCAGCGATAGAAGATGCGTTTTCTAATGCCAATCGTGTAACCTTTGTAGGGTCTATTACGCCCGCTTCAAAAAGATTTTCGTAGCGGTCTTCGCGTGCATTATATCCAAAATCACCAGTACCTTCAAGTACTTTTTGGATTACAACAGAAGACTCCATACCACTGTTATCAACGATAGTTCGGAGCGGTGCTTCAAGTGCTTTTCTGATGATAGAAACGCCTGTTACTTGGTCGTTGTTTTCTACTTCAACTTCACGAATAGCATCTAACGCACGTACTAAGGCTACACCCCCCCCAGCTACAACGCCTTCTTCAACGGCTGCTCTTGTAGCGTGTAATGCGTCGTCAACACGGTCTTTTTTCTCTTTCATTTCTACTTCTGTAGCTGCACCTACATAAAGAATAGCCACACCGCCAGCGAGTTTAGCCAAACGCTCTTGGAGTTTTTCTCGGTCGTAGTCAGAAGTAGTTTTTTCCATTTGTGCACGGATTTCACTTACACGTGCTTTGATAGCTCCAGAGTCGCCAGCACCATTGACAATAATTGTATTGTCTTTGTCAATGATAACTTTTTCAGCCGTACCGAGGTGCTCCATAGTTGCGTTTTCGAGTTTATATCCACGCTCTTCGCTGATAACCATACCTCCGGTGAGGATAGCAATATCTTCGAGCATAGCTTTTCTGCGGTCTCCAAATCCTGGTGCTTTTACAGCAGCGATACGCAATGCGCCACGTATTTTGTTTACGACAAGTGTAGCTAATGCTTCACCGTCCACATCTTCGGAAATAATCAAAAGCGGGCGACCAGACTGCGCTACAGTTTCGAGCACGGGGAGGAGGTCTTTCATTGCCGATATTTTCTTATCGTAGATAAGAATAAAAGGATTATCGAGCTCCGCTTCCATTGTTTCCGTATTGGTAACAAAGTAAGGCGAGAGGTATCCACGGTCAAACTGCATACCTTCTACGGTTTTGACTTCGGTTTCAGTGCCTTTTGCTTCTTCTACTGTAATAACGCCATCTTTACCTACTTTTTCCATTGCATCGGCAATCATTTTACCGATTTCTTTGTCGTTGTTGGCAGAGATAGATGCTACTTGAGCGATTTCGTTAGAAGTATTGATTTGCTTAGATTGTGCTTTGAGGTTTTCTACAACAAGCTTTACCGCTTTATCCATACCTCTTTTCAAATCCATAGGATTTGCACCCGCAGCTACGTTTTTGATACCTGCGGCGAAAATAGCTTGTGCCAATACTGTTGCCGTAGTTGTGCCGTCGCCTGCTTGATCAGCAGTTTTAGAGGCTACTTCTTTGACAAGCTGCGCTCCCATATTTTCTATGGTGTCTTTCAAATCGATTTCCTTAGCCACTGAAACGCCGTCTTTTGTAACGGTGGGTGCGCCAAATTTTTTGTCTATAATTACGTTACGTCCTTTAGGACCGAGCGTTACTTTTACGGCATTCGCTAATGCGTCCACGCCTCTTTTCAATCTATTGCGTGCTTCACTATCGAACTTAATTTGCTTTGCCATAATATTATCTTGATTTTATATTGTGTGTGTGTAAGAATAAAAATATACGAAAAATAAGAAATAAACCTGCATTACGAAAGAGTTATGCAGTATGCAAAATTTAGATAATTGCATAAATATCTGACTCTCTCATAATCAGATAATCACTGCCTTCGACAGTAATTTCTGTACCCGCATACTTACCGTAAAGTACAGCATCGCCTACTTTTACAGTGATAGGCTCATCTTTTTTGCCATTGCCTACGGCTACTACTGTACCGCGCTGCGGCTTTTCTTTTGCTGTATCAGGAATGATAATGCCGCCTTTTGTTTTCTCTTCGGCTTCAGCAGGTGCGATAACCACGCGATCTGCTAAGGGTGTAATTTTAATATCTGCCATTTTCGTAATATGTTTTGGATTATTGATTTGTGAAAACCATAAATTTGAGAAAGCGAAACTGTAAAAGTGTTGCTACAATTTCACATTTGCATTTCACACTAAATGTGCCAATATAGCATTCATAACAAAATGTCGCATTTTTGTAGATAATTGCGCTACGTAGCTGCGTATCTTGTCAGTTTGTATGACAAAATTACAGTACCACCTACAAAACTATCCGAAGCAGCACTTCAAAATCATAGTCTATGCAAATCTGACATAGTTTTATGAGCTCAAAACCCTGCAATATGACAGCTGATGCACACTACTATCCACCAAGCGCTGCGGCTTAAGTTTTAAACGCCCTGCTCTGCCCAAATAAAAAGAGATAATTGTACAAAGACGAAAAGAGCACCATAAGGCAATAACGAAAAGTAGCAAACTAAAAACTAAAAAAATATGTGCAATCGTTTGATTACAAATAAATTACGGCTTGTATGATGCTATCTTCAATCCTTTTGATTCATAGACAAAATAAAAGTAAAAATTGTACTTATTTTTATTTTTAAACAAAACTGTCTATATATTTTTATAGCCAAAGTATAAAGATATTGATTAAATCCTACAATAAATCTACCCTCTGCCATAAAACACAAAGTCTATATTTCATATAAACTACGTAAAAAGCGCAGTATAACCACTAAGTTACATCAAAATACGTATCGCTAAGCGTCTAAATAAAACCACGTATTTGCTTTGTTATTCTTTGTATTTTCATAAAAAACAAAAAATAAAGTACTTTTCTTGTTATTATAGAACTTTATTTAATAAAATGCGTTATTGAACTTAGAACGACTATTATGTAAGTCAATATTGCCTTTGTAGCAGTATATCTTATCAGGTCTCAAATAGTTTTTTCCTATATTTCTAACAAAAACACACAATGATTCATTATTTTATTCAAAAAATTGCTTTATATTTGCTTATATTCATGACATTTGCTATGTTTGCATGTCAAGAAACTTCAAATAGTGGCAATCAAGAAGATGAAAACACTCAAGAAGCTACTCAAAACTCAGAAATACAAGAGTTTGAGCAAAAAGTAGAGTCTGAAATGGCACAAATGGAAGGCGATTTAGAAAACCTAAATGAGCAAATCAAAGAAAAAACAGGCGATGCTAAAGAAAAACTCGAACAAGAACGCAAAGCATTAAAAGCAGATATAGAAAACTTGCGTCAAGAATGGAAAGACAGCAAGCCCGAGCGAGAAGAAAATTGGCAAGAATTTAAATCAAAATTCAATGCCAAAGTCGATACAGCAAGAAATAAACTTGCTAATCTTATAAAGAAATCGTCTTCTGAAAATCAAGAAGAAGACTAAAGACGCTTTTTTTGAGCGAAAGTGAGTTAAGTACAATAAAAAACCTCCGCCTTTGGCGGAGGTTTTTTTATGCAATTTTGTAAGCTATATGTGCTTTTAAGCTAAATTTTATGTAGATTTGCTTTCGAGCTTATAAAAGCAGGTTCATACTATTAGGCATCTTCTCATAGGCATCAGAAATGACTTTTCTACCGCCTATAAAAGTGTTTTGCCTTGCATAATATGAATAAATTATCAAAAATTACGATTAAACACTATGCACCTTATAGAAGTAAAAAATAAAGCACACGCCAAAGCATTTTTGCAACTTCCAGTACGCCTCTACAAAGATAATCCCTTTTGGATACGTCCATTGGATAATGATATTGAAGCTGTATTTGATCCTAAGAAAAACTCTTTTTTTAGCCATGGCGAATGCACACGCTGGATTTTACAAAATGCACAAGGCATTACGGTAGGAAGGGTTGCTGCTTTTATCAATCAAGATACAGTGCATAAAGACAACAAACAGCCCACTGGAGGTATGGGTTTTTTTGAATGTATAAATGACCAAGATGTAGCTTTCAAACTCTTCGATACAGCTAAAAAATGGCTCGAAGAACGAAATATAGAAGCTATGGACGGACCTATTAACTTCGGAGACCGCTCAAAATGGTGGGGCTTGCTCGTCGAAGGCTTCGACATCGAACCCTCTTATTGCATGCCATATAACCCTCCTTATTATCAACAATTTTTTGAAAACTACGGATTTCAAATTTACTTTAAGCAATTTACTTTTGGTAGAAAAATCGGTGGTATGAGCGATAGAATGTATAAGCTTGGTTCACGCATTTACAAAAACCCTGATTATAAATTTATAAGCCTCGATCCTAAGCAGCTTCATAAGTTTATGAGCGACTTCCGAACTATTTATAACAAAAGCTGGGCAGAACACTCAGGGGCAGCAGAGATGAGCGAAGCAGATGTAGCGTCTGCCTCTCGCGAGCTCAAGCCCATACTCGATCCGCAGCTTGTTTGGTTTGCTTATTACAAGGACGAGCCCGTCGGATTTTATGTAATGCTACCAGAGGTAAATCAAATTATCAAACACCTTGACGGAAAGCTCGATGCAATAGGTAAGCTCAAATTTTTATGGCATCAATACAGAGGTTCTTGTAGGAAAGTGTTTAGTTTAATCTTTGGCGTTGTCCCTGAGCACCAGCGTAAAGGCGTAGAACTCGGCATGACGGTGGCTTTTTCAGACCTTATTCAAAGTTATGAAAAATTTCCTTATGACGATATCGAGTTTAATTGGATTGGAGACTTTCACCCCAAGATGCTCAAACTTATCAAGCTATTTGATTCAGAAGTCTGCAAAACGCATATTACATATAGAAAACTCTTTGATCCTAATGCCATTTTCGAGCGCGCACCAGAGATTAAATAAGTTGGTGTACGGACAGATAAGCTCATAACGCAGGGCGAGTTACGCCTCTTGCTTGCATTTAGTTTTTGTAGTAATGCGGTTTAGGGGCGAGCTATTTTCTTGATTATAAAAAACCATACTAATAGACATTCGGCGGCCAGAAATAACATGGCTCAGAGAAATGTTATTTCTAAGCTCCTTTTTCCATAGCCTGTGGGGCGGCTTGCCCCCTTGCATTATGGAAAAATGTATAGTGGTCTGATAAATAACTTAGCATTCAATATGCAAGCCGTCGTATGCAAATTCTACATTTTTAGGTAGCTTTGCACTTACTTCGCTATGCAAGCCCATATCGTGGCTCAAATGCGTCAGATAAGCTCTTCTTGGATTTACTTTTGCAATGAGCTCAAGGGCTTCTGCGAGTGAAAAGTGCGAGATATGTTCTTTTTCTCGTAAAGCATTAAGGACTAGGACTTCCGTGCCTTCGAGCTTTCTCATTTCTTTGTCAGAGATATAATTGGCATCGGTGATATAAGTAAAGTTTTTTATTCGATAACCGAAGACGGGGAGGCGGTAGTGGAGTACTTCTATGGGCATAATATCTATACCTTCTACCTGAAACTGTTGGTTTTGAATTTTGTGAATTTTGACTCTCGGGACGCCAGGATACTTTACAGCTGCAAAAACATAGGCAAACTCTTGCTTGAGTTGCTCGATGACTTCAGCCCTTCCATAAATGGGAATATCTTGCCTTTGGCTAAAATTAAATGCTCTTACGTCGTCTAAACCTGCGGTATGGTCTTTGTGTTGATGCGTAAAAATAAGAGCATCTAACTTCAAAATTTGTTCACGTAGCATTTGCTGTCTGAAGTCAGGACCAGAATCTATGACAAAGCTTTTTTCGTTTACTTCTATGTGAATAGAAGTGCGTAGTCGCTTATCGCGAAAATCAAGAGAACGACAAACTTTACAGCCACAAGTAATAACAGGTACACCTTGCGAGGTTCCAGTGCCGAGGAAGGTTACTTTCACAGAAAACAAAATTTTAAATTTTACATAGATATAGCCCAATATCTCTGCTTGTATGTCAAGCATCATATTAGTATGATAAAACGGCACTAAACGCTATTTTGTTTGTTTTAAAATTTTGTTAATTTCTATACGCTCTTCTTCTGTCCAGGCGATATTAGGATTTTGATTCAGAATAGGCACAAGTATTTCTATAAGCACTTGCATTTTGCTTTCTTTTTTGAGTGTTTTGTTGAGTAAGACGACGGGATTGCCTTTGACTAGGCAAGTACCAGCGGCAAACATACCTTGTTCGTAGCGTATGGTGTAGCCTAATTTGGTAAATAGATTTTCAACTGTGAGAAGGTTTTGTGCGCTATATTTCATACAGATAACAAATGGTTTGAGCTTGATTTGCGGTTATTTTTAGCTTACTCTGAAAAGCCTCGCAAACGGAGCTGAGAATCCAATTCCGTTTTAGAGGCTTTGATTGAAGTTTAGAGTAGATAAGATTAACATTTTTATGTACAATGTTATTTCTAATACCTAAACGTGCAAATGTTTCATACCTTCCTTTAGCTTTTCGCTTCTTCTTCTTTGTTCACGATTTCAGCTAATTTAGCGACTAAGAAATCGAAATCAATAGGTTTAACGATAAACTCATCTATGCCCATGGCTCTAAACTCCATGATGTCATAGTTTTTGGCATTACCTGTTACAGCAATAATTGGCACATTAGATTTAGCTTTGTCATCTAACTTTCTAATGGCTTTCGTGCATGTGATGCCATCCATTTGTGGCATATTGAGGTCCATTAAAATAGCATCAAAGTTACGCTCGTTCATCATTTCGAGCACTTCTTCACCATTTTTGACTATTTCTATTTCATAGTCTTGAAACTCCAAAACTTTGCGCATGATAGTTTGTATAACAGAGCTATCTTCGGCAACGAGAATACTTTTTGTTTGACTCATAAGGAAAATTATTTTAGGCTATTATTCAGAAAAGGTTATATCAAATCGTATTGAATGAAAATAGTATTAAGCGAAATAGCAAAAAAAAAATCAATATTGCAAGTATTTAACACAATAAAAATGATTTATTTAATAATTATGCGCTATTTGCATAAAAAAGGCTATATCTGCGCCATGTATTGCGCATAATTTTGCCTATACTTTTGATACAAATCTATTAATGCTTCTTGATGCGTTGCTAATTTTTGAGGGTCTGCATCTTGCATAGTTTGCAATTCTGCTCTGCGTGCTTGCTCTGCAATTTGTTCGAGCCCTAAACTGGCAGCACTTCCTTTGATGCTATGAAAATGACGCTTGGTCGTTTCATAATCATTTGCTTTGATGGCTTGTGCAGTAGCGATAAGCAGGTCTGAAGTCTCTTGTGTAAAGGCTTCAAAACTCATCTTGACCACTTCGCTTCCCCCGTATTGCTTGAGCATTCTGGGAGTCTCGAGGCGTAGAAAAGGCAATATATTGAGAGGCGTATTCTCGTCTGTTAAGGGGTATTGAGCTATCATAAAATACAAATTTAAACTAAAAAAATAATAGAGGTTATCACGTGGGTGCACATCAAGTGTTTAAGTAGGCTTAGGTAGTTTTAGAACGAACAGCTCTTCGGAAACTATTTGTTCTTGATATATTGTTTTTGATGCCATATAAATTTATGCAAGTACTTACAAAAGCAATTTTACAACAAATCTTGCACCCTGGCGAGCTTCGTTTTCAACCCCGCTTCTGCTAATTTATCTCGATAAGTAATAGTCTTATTTTTATCGTTATAATTGCCAATAAGTACTAAATACTTGATTTCGTTGCGATTATACTGACTTATCATAATAAAAATATCATAAGCTCCCCCCTCTTGCAATTCCTCGCAAAAAGCTAAAGCCCCGTCGATTTCATAATAATCTGCTACGTGCAATACCCACGTTTTTTTTTCGGTTCTAAACCCTTGCACATCATACAAAAAGTCATTGGCGGGGTCAAACGAAATATAAGGTGGATAAAAAGCTATAGATTCTATAGGCGCGCCATCTTTATCCTTTAAAGGCATAAACCAGTCAGCTTGCAAAACTTCGAAGCTTGTCATCTCTTCATCTGCTGCTTTTACATACAGATAATAAGCACTGCCTTCACTTTTGAGCGGAACGATTTTGCCCTCTTGCATGGAGTAAGCCGTAAGTAAGCGGTGGTCTTCGCTTGGCTGAATATCTTCTGATAAATTCTCCGGCGAGCTTGGCACGGCACGCACAAAATCTATGATACCGTCGTTGTTGAAATCTCCAAAAGAAGCTGAGCCTCCATATACACTTGAAAATGCGTATTGATAAACCTGATTAGGGTCGGTAACATCAAATACATTATAACAGCGATACAAACAGCCTTGACTTAAACAATCCTCTCTAAAATTAAAAAGGCAAACATAACGCCTACTCAGATACTCAAATTCATATATTTCTAAAAAATTACTTGTATTGATTTGCGTACCCTTCTCGATATTACAATGAAAAAAATAGGTTTTTCCATTGATATACATACCCGTAGGGTTGGGATTTAGAATATGATGATAAGCATCTCCGTGCACAAAATAAGTAGAAAATTGTGAAAACTTGCCTTCATAAATCGTAAAACTTGTATCGCCCTGTTCCATTGTCGAACTTGGCATTAACATAGCTCCTAAGCTAATAGGTTCTTGCACAAGGTCTTCGAGCGTGTAAGAATTACCGTAAGCAGGTGCTATACAAAGCACAAAAAAAATAAAGGTAAAAATATAGTAGCGCAACATAAATTTTATTTGTTATTGGTTAATGAGATGAAAAGCTAAAAATGTGTAGGCTTTTGCTTACAACAATTATTTTTTATAGTTCGTTTAAGCAATTTAAAAATTAGCTCCGAAGTTTGCGTGCGGCAATGCGATGCGCCTTATCTAAACTTACATTAAGCTCAAAACCTATCAAGATAATATAAGAAGTCAGGAAAAGCCACAACATAAAACCGATAAAAGTGCCTATAGAGCCGTAAAGTTTGTTATAAGTACCAAAATAACTAATATAAGTAGAAAAAAGCAAAGCCCCTAACACAGTCAGAATTGTAGCCAAAATTACGCCTTTTGAAAATAAGTTCCAGCGAATTTTTTCATCAGGACCGATATAAAATAACAACGAAATAACAAAGTAAATTGCTATAATAGACACTAAATAGCGCATAATTTGAATCGAATAGTAAAGTAAATCTTGCGTAAGTATTTGCTCATAAAGCAAAAGTGCGAGGATTTGCTCTCCTACTACAAGTAGCACCGTTGTAAGCAAAAGCACTAACGAAAAAGCTATCGTTAGCCCTAAGGCAATAAATCGCTGTTTGATCACTCCTCGTTTGCCATGAATGCGATAAGAATAATTAAAAGCATTCATAAAAGCCACCACACCGCTTGTAGCTGCAAAAGTAGCCACAAAAAAACCAAAAGAGAGCAAGCCAGCACGAGGTCTGCTTACAATATCTTGCAAAGTCGTATCTATAAAACGATAAATACCATAAGGCATAATTGCGCGTAGCTCAGTAAAAATACGGTCATCGAGGTTCTCTATTGGAATGTAAGGAATAAGCGTAAACAAAAATATAACAAAAGGAAAAATGGCTAAGGTTAGGTTAAAAGCTACGCTATAGGCTCTATCCAGAATGTTATCTTTGACTACTTTTTGGGTAAAAATAGCTAAGACAAGCCACAGATTATAATGCCTATTGCGACGGCTCAAAGGCACTTTTTCTAAGCGTTGCTTAATGCCCAAACCTATTTTTTTGGCAATATGAAATTGTTTGTTGAACAAGGTATATATAGTATGTTTGTTTAATGTATTTGCTATCTAATGATTTGATTGACAAAGCCTTGCTGTATGTATAGCTAATGCTTTTGCAATCTTTTTTAGCAATATAAGTGCATAATCATAGCTAATTTACAAAAAATCATTGGCAAAACAGGGCTTTTAGCATGTTTTAATCATGTTTTTAGTCTTTTGTTTTTTTTTAAGATAGAATGAAAAAAAACGCCTAAAAAAACTTTAAAATCGTATATTTGCCTTTTATCTATTTATTATTTTTCAAAACAGTAAATCCTGTATAAATAACGCAACATATAAACAATATACATGAGAAATTTTCTTAGTGCGCTCTTCCTATGTGTAAGTGCAAGCTATTTTGTTGCTCACGACTTACAAGCGCAAAATATGCCTCAAAATCTTGGACAGCTCTCTGGTGGCATACAAACAGAGTTTGCTTATTATCGTGAAGATAGTCTTATCAATGCCGTACAGCCCCCCGAAAAGGTAGGTTTCAATGGTTATTTTAACCTCAATTACGAACTCGGAAACTTTAGAGCTGGTATGCGATACGAAGCCTACCTACCCGCACTCCTCGGATACCCTACTAACCTCGACGGCAATGGCATTCCCTTTCGTTTTGTTGGTTATACCTTTGGAGACTTAGACGTTACTGCTGGTAATTTTTATGAACAATTTGGCAACGGACTTATTTTGCGTACGCAAGAAGAGCGTAGCATCGGTATTGCCAACTCTATAGATGGGGTTAGGTTGCGCTATGATTTAGGAAATATAGCACGTCTTAAAGGTATATATGGAAAGCAAAGAGACGGATTCGAGCTAAGTCAGGGCTTTGTCAGAGGTGTAGATACGGAAGTAAACCTCTCCAATGTCTTTGCATCAAAAGATGAAAATGGACAGACTATGCCGACAAGTACTTCCGTTACAGTAGGAGGTAGTTATGTTAATCGCTACCAGCCTTATACCGGTACGCTCGACTATGTCAATGAAAATGTTGGCTCTTATGCCGGACGTTTTAAAATCAATAGTGGCGGTTTTAGCCTTGACGGCGAATACGTATATCGTGAGGGCGACCCCTCCGTAGTAAATCAGTTTATCAATCGCACGGGCTCGGCTATGCTCGTCAATGCTTTATACTCACAAAAAGGTTTTGCAGCTACTGTATCAGCTAAGCGCATTATCAATATGGACTACAGAACGGATAGAAATGCCATTGATAACGTACTGCTTCTCAATTTTATACCCGCAAATACCAAGCAACACACTTATCGTCTCCTGACACTTTATCCCTATGCTTCACAACCCTTAGGTGAAATGGGCATTCAGGCTGATATTGTATATACAATTCCAAAAGGCTCTGCGCTTGGCGGGAAATACGGAACTACAATTATGCTCAATTACGCTACTGCACGCAACCTCGATACCCTTAGCCTGCTCGATAACCGTGGATATGAGCTACGCCGTGATTTTGGCTATGGAGATAGAACTTTTTATCAAGATTTTAATATAGAAGTAGGTAGAAGATGGTCTAAAAAACTGCGTCAAAACTTTATGTATGCCTATATCGAGTATGATAAAGACTTGATTGAAGGCACTACTGGTTTTGGATTGGTTAAATCGCATACGGTTGTATTAGAAACAATTTATAAAATTTCGCCTAAGAAATCCATACGTAATGAATTACAGCATTTAGCCTCAGAGCAGGATTTTGGCAATTGGCTTTTCGTGCTTTTTGAGTATAGCGTTGCCCCTAAATGGTCTGTTTTTGTTTCTGATGAATTTAACTACGTCGGCATCAATACAAGCAGTACGCTACCACCTTTGCATTATTACAACTTTGGCGGCAGCTATATCAAAAATGCAAACCGCTTCTCGATAAGTTATGGTAGGCAACGTCCGGGTGTAATTTGCGTTGGAGGTATTTGCCGACTCGTACCCGCAAATAGCGGTCTGACCTTCTCGGTGAGTAGTACATTTTAAAAAACGAGATAAAAAATAGACTCAATAAATCTTATAAACTCAAAAGTATAAACTTTGAGTAGGTTGGTATTTTGTTTTTACAAATAAAAACACGTTTTTGCATACTGTTCGTTAGCGTCTATCAATGCGTTGAAAAATAATATTTCTTTCAGAAATGTTATTTTTAGACTGCTTCATTCAGTAATATAAACTATTTTAGTACAAGTACTTATGAAAGGAATTATTTTAGCAGGTGGCTCAGGTACGCGTTTGCACCCTCTTACCCTTGTGATGAGCAAGCAATTATTGCCTATTTATGACAAGCCTATGATTTATTATCCGCTTTCGGTGCTAATGCAAGCGGGGATTAGGGAAATATTGATTATTTCTACGCCACATGATATGCCACATTTTATAAGGCTACTCGGCGACGGTTCGCGCTTAGGCTGCCGCTTTACTTATGCCGTGCAAGAAGAACCCAACGGATTAGCACAAGCGTTTATTATAGGAAAAAATTTTATTGGTAAAGAAAAAGTTGCTTTAATCTTAGGTGATAATATCTTTTATGGCAATGGATTAGCAGAAATTCTGACTCGCAGCCAAGACCCTGATGGGGGGATTGTCTTTGCCTATCACGTAGCCGACCCCGAGCGTTATGGTGTGGTAGAGTTCGATGCTGAAAAACGTGCCGTATCTATCGAAGAAAAACCTAAAAATCCAAAATCAAGCTTTGCCGTACCTGGTCTGTATTTTTATGATAATCAAGTCATCGAAATTGCACAATCGCTCAAACCCTCTGCACGCGGAGAATATGAAATTACAGACGTAAACAAAGCCTACCTCAAAGAAGGAAAACTCTCCGTAGAAATTATGGATAGAGGAATCGCTTGGCTCGATACAGGAACATTCCCCTCCCTGATGCAAGCAGGGCAATTTGTCCAAGTCATCGAAGAACGCCAAGACCTCAAAATCGGTTGTATTGAAGAAATTGCATATAAAAAAGGCTATATAGATGCCGAAGGATTAGCAGATATTGCCAAACCCCTCATCAAAAGTGGATATGGCAGTTACCTTATGAACTTACTCAAGCAGGAGCAAGTATTGCAAAAAATTAAAAACCAACAAAAAAACGAAGAATAAAGCCAATAGCATACTTATTCATAGTACTATACATATGGAAAAATGCGCTTAGAAATAAGATTTCTTTGAGAAATGTTATATCTATATGGAGAATCTCCAGTAGTATGATATGGGATAGTATCAGCAGCCAATACGTAACGTATATCTAAATATGCAACTCCGAGCCGTCATGCTCAAAACCTCATGACTGCTCATAGTGTAAAGGATTTAGCCTATCTAAAAATTGTTTTTTACGGATAAGTTCTGCTGCATTGGGTATGTGTTCGTGCAAGATTTGATCTATGATATGATGGGTTTGATCGGGATAATCTACACTTATAGCTTCTGCTTTGTAGAGCCATTGCTGTACTTTTTTCTGTTGTTTTTTCTTGAGGTTTTTGATAACGGGAATATTCATAGCTTGCAAAGCAGCGGCGTTATAATGCTGTTCATACTGATTTTCCATAGGTACTACAAGTAGTTTTTTGCCCATAAAAAGAGCTTCGGCAGGCGTTTCGAAGCCTGCGCCACAAAGTACGCCCTTAGCCGAAGCCATGCTTTTGATAAAATGCTCATCGTGCGGCGGATAAAGCGAAATATGCCCAATGCGTGTGTGAATTTTTGTATTTTTGGAAAAAACCTCCCAGCGAATATCCTTAAAATCCGATAAAAAATCTATAAGCCAAGCATCGCTATAAGCAGGTAAATATACAGTATAATGTCCCTTATTCGAAACCTGCGCCTCTCTAACTTTTTGTCTAATGACA
Organism: Bernardetiaceae bacterium; assembly: GCA_020832465.1. Taxonomy (GTDB): domain Bacteria; phylum Bacteroidota; class Bacteroidia; order Cytophagales; family Bernardetiaceae; genus JAFIER01. The sequence goes on along the minus strand of JAFIER010000059.1, from coordinate 3,546 downwards.
GGGGTAAAAACCCATTTATCCAAAGGCATAAAATGAAAACCATAATAAGCCATAGCAGGGGCATAATGCTTTAAAACTTGCATGCTCAAAGGAGATTTATAATTTGGCTTAGGGCAATCTGGGTGAAGCAGTGAAGCTTGATGGCTTAAAGCTACACAAGGCACACCGCGCCACTTGGCTGCCCAAGCACTAATAGGCTCAAAATCCTGAATCACTAAATCGTATTCTGACACTGGTAACTGACGAATATCTTGCATAAAACGTAAAAAATTAGCTTTACGCAAACTTCTTCCCATATCTACGCCACCCTTAGTACCAAATTGAAAGCCTAAGCCTTTCAGTGTAAAGCGAATAGGGTAGGGAAGGCTAAGGTCTGAAGCCTCGCCACTTACTAAAATATCAGTCTCCGCCCTTTGACGTAGCAACGGTATAATTGTTTGTGCACGGCTTATATGTCCATTGCCCGTGCCTTGAAGTGCGTATAAAATGCGCATAAAATTATATCAATAGTTGTTAAAAAATGGAATTAGGCATTCTGAAAAATCAAAAACTAAGCAACTCTGCACTATAAAAAATTTTGAAACTCTGTAATCATTTCATCGAAAAGTGCTTTATTGTTTTTTGAACTATTATTGAGCATAACAGCCTGTGCGAGTGGGTCTTCATCATAGCGATAAAGATGCCACGCCTTATCGTAGTATTCTAAAGCAGATTTGCTCTCTACCCAGTCGCCAGCATTGAGGTAGCAAACAGATCCTTCTGCATTTTCTATTTGCTTAATAACGGGGCAGTGAATATGACCACAAACGACATAATCATACCCCTTTTCAATGGCAATATCAGCAGCTGTCTGTTCGAAATGTTTTGCTGATTTCACTGCGCTTTTGATACGACTCGAGAGCGATATTTTACGCCGCCCAAACAGGCGCAAAACCGCATTTACCCCTCTGTTGAGCATTATTAAAAAACCATAGCCTGCCGCACCGAGTTTGGCTATCCATTTAGAATGTCGCATCGTTATATCAAATACATCACCGTGAAATATCCAAGCGACTTTACCATCGAGCTCGAGCTTGACTTTATTGAGTACCTTGCTTTTTGCAATGCCAAAACCTACAAATTTACGCATCATCTCATCGTGGTTGCCAGTGATATAATAGACTGGTATGCCCTGTGAAATCCAGTTCATCAAAAAACGAACTACTGCCAAATGAGCAGGCGGAAAGTAACTCGTACTAAATCGCCAACCATCAAAAATATCACCATTTAAAATTACCTTTTGTGGCGCTACAGTATGCAAATAGCGCAATAAATCCTCCGCTTTGCTACCATAAGTCCCTAAATGTACATCTGAAATTACAAGTACCTCTATGTGTCTTACAATTTGTATCATCTTTTGAATGTTTTTAATCTAAAAATTTCAAACGCAATTTAGGCAACGCACTTCAACTGGCCGTGTGCAATTCATAAACTTGTCTTGAATTTTGCATAAGCTAAAATGAATAAGACTTTAAAATCAATGCTTTGTCTTAAAAAAATACCTACTTATCGAAAAAATCTAAACTCTATCATAAAAGACACGTATATTGTAGTGTCAAATGTAATAAATGCAAATAAAAAATTGCCTAAACCCCCATGCACTACTTTGCGCAAAAAAACAAACAAATTAGAACATTCTAAATTTTATGACTTATGGATACGACAAGTGAAATGATTGTACATCAAGCTGTTCAAGATTTATATAATAACTACAGCCAGCACCAACCTGCGGACTTGCCCCCCGTTTTCTTTGAAACCTTGCTTACCTTCTACCCCGCCTTAGCAGTAGTGGCTTGCGATAACGTAGTCGATGAAGCCGAGCAAGAATATATTGCTTATATGGCTAATTTCATGGCACGCTCACATAAAGATGAGCTCCCCGAAAATCTTACACAAGAAGAGCTCGAAGCTCATTTTAATGATAATATGCTTTTTTTAGCGCATAACAACAAAACTTGGGAAAAACCATTTTTGCAAGCCCTAAGCGATTATCTACAAAAGCATGAAGATTATAAAGAAATCATTTATGACGTATTGGAAATGTTTGCCGAATCCTCAGACGGTATGTCAAAAGTAGAAAAAAAGAAAATCAAGGAAATAAACGCATTATTGCATCTCATAGACTAATAGCAAAAGCACTGAAACTGTAAATAATCCTAAGTATTTTCAAACAAAAGGTAGGAGTTCGTTGTCTTAATATATATAACTACATTTATATGTCTGACTTTGTAGCAAGCGACATATAGTTATCATTTTTTATTTATTCAAGACAACAAATGAAGCAATCTGTCAAAGAAATTCCTACGTATAAGGTAGAGCATATTGCCTGTAAGGGTATAGTAAGTAAAGGTTTCGAAATTTTTAGGTTAGAAGATTTTGTATCGCAGATGCAAATATTTAAAGATGCGCATCGCCATGATTTTTACATGCTTATGCTTGTTACAGAAGGGCGCACCAGTCAGGAGGTAGATTTTAGTTCGTACGAACTAAGTGCGGGCACACAGCTTGGCATGCATCCAGGGCAGATTCACGCTTGGGTAAGTGCCGAAGACCTTAAAGGATATATTGTCTTTTTTTCAGAAGACTTTTTTTCATTGCGTTATCACGACCAAATTTTACATCAATTTTCATTTTTTCATTCTGCTTTAGAGAGCCACGTATTCAACCTTAGCCCAGAAGCTATGGCACTTACCACGCCCCTCTACGAACGCCTTATATCAGAATTTGAAAATCGCGACGGCATGTTTAGAGAGCCTGCGCTTCGTTCTTATCTCAATGTATTGATGATTCAACTTGCCCGTTTTTATGATAAAAAACCGAAAGAAAGCAGTATTTCTGCCCAGCAACAACTTATTATAGATTTCGAACGCTTAATTCGTAAGCATTTCAAAACGCAAAGGCAGGTAAAAGATTATGCAGATATACTCTGCATTACGCCTAACTATCTAAACTCTGTTTGTAGTAAAGTTACAGGAAAATCTGCTGGTGAACTCATACGCCAAAGGGTCATGATTGAAGCCAAAAGATTACTCATACATACTGATAATAATGTATCAGAAATTGCTTATACGCTCAACTTTGATGATAACTCGTATTTCTGTCGTTTCTTTAAAAAATATGCTGGAAAATCCCCAGAAGCATTCAGACAAACGCAAAAACAATCAAAATAATTGCTATATAAAAACAACTTTGACAAAGTTCGAGATTTTGTCAAAGTTGCCTACCTCAATAGCGATAAATTCAGCGAAAAGCCTTTCAGCAATGGCTCACCACTAAGCCTTGTATCAAAACCTTCGTGCACACTTTGCAATAATGCTATACCATTTTCGGCAGTATATATCCAAACTTTTTCCTCCTGTGGGTCTATGAGCCAAGCTACTGAAGCACCGTTGGCAATCCATTCGTACATTTTTTGTGTAAGCTGTTCCGCATCATCGCTATGTGAGCGCAACTCAATAACAAAATCAGGACAGATAGGGGCAAAACTATTGCGCTCCGTTTGGCTAA
>JAFIER010000051.1 GCA_020832465.1 Bernardetiaceae bacterium | reverse complement strand
ATTCCGCAACTCGTAAAAGCGAGAACTCGTTCAACAGAGAACAGAGAACAGAGAACAGAGAACAGAGAACAGACTAACAGCTAACGGCTTGATGCTCCTTTTGCTCGCCGTGTTTATGTTTGGGCTTAGTGGGTGTCAGGAGAAAGAAAACGAAGCAATTACGCCTGATGCTTCGATTTATCAAGATGAAAGTTTTTCAGAAGTTACAAATCCAAATGATGTAAGGGCATCTGCTTCAGCCCCTCAAACTGGAATAGGGGTAAAACCAAAAGGAGGTGTTAAACTTAAAGGTAAGCCTTTTAGGGGAAAGAAATGGAGTAAAAAAAATGGAGTTGAGCCACCTTGCTCAAAAGGCTTAGGTCTTTGTGATCTTGGTATAGATTTCACAATAGGGGTCGATATCGAGTTTAAAGGTGAAGTCACCATTGAAGATTTACCTTCTATAGAAGGGTATACTTGGTTTGACGCAAGTGATATTTTCGAGAATGAAAATTCACTCACAGGTTATAGTCAAAAAATCACTTTTATGGAGTATATGCCTGAATTAGAGGAATTTAATACGTTTATGAGTGAAGATGATGACTTTGTATATCCTACTGAAATAGCTGAACTTTTTGATGTGAATGCTCTTACCATTGTAGGACAAGATTACCCAGTTATTGTGGATAACGATCACGAGTTTGGGTATGTTATTGTAGATGTCAGTTTTCAATAAATAAATTTTTGATTAGGGCAAAGCATTATGACTAATGTTCTGCCCTAATCTTATTTAAAAAATAGCCTTATGCGTATTTATTCAATTCTTATTATCGTATTTATTTTTTCTTTAAGCGGCTGCCAGCTGATAATGCGACAAGTAGCTGGTATAAAGAACCTTAAAGAAGTGGAGGCAGAAACTGTTTTTGCTTATGCCGAAAAAAATGGCATTCCGAAAGAAGATATGATTTTTTCTAATATCTCAATTATAGAACTTAAAGACACAACTGCCTCTCCTAAGCTAAGACCTTCAAAGTTTTTTCTGTACATGATATATGACTCTGTTGGTAATTGTTTGTATGACCCTTGGAGCCAAAATTGCGGTGTAGCATTTTTCACAGATGAATTTGAAGAAAGAGAAAATAAATTAGAAATTGACACAAGATATGCTAATCTTGAGGATTTATTCTCTAAACTGAAAACCGCTTCGGGCGAAACACCTGATTTTGCAAGCCTGAAAAATGAGAATTTTAAATACATTCTTATAGCAGACTGGGCAACTTGGATAAAGCCTCGTCGCTGGCGAAAGCGGCAGGAAGAGCTTACTAATGTTGTTAATCTTAAAGGCAAAGAGCGTATGAAAATCTTGTATTTTAATACAGATGCAATTGACGGGTCAAGGTTTTGGGATGTATCAGATAGTGTTTCGCAACGCATTATTAGGGAGCAGTATAGTCAGAAATGAGTGATGGAAATCAATACTGCTAGTTTAGCTAATGCTTTTAATTAGGCTAAAAATATTTAATTATTTAAACTGTTTTCAAAACATTAAATTCAATAATATTATGTATTATGTTTTCATCGAATAGATTAACACTTAACGGCTTGATGCTCCTTTTGCTCGCCGTGTTTGTTTTTGGGCTTAGTGGGTGTGGAGAGAAAGAAGCAATCACACCAGACACTTCGGTTTATCAAGATAAAAGTTTTTCAGAAGTTACAAGCCCAGAGGGAATAACAACTTTTGAAGCTACGGACCCCGAAGTTACGATAGTAACAAAAGGTCAGGTTAGGGCTCGTCGTGGCAGAAAATGGAGCAGAAAGAATGGTGTAGCTCATTGTACACAAGGATTTGGTATTTGCACTATAGTTACAACTACAATAGAAATAAATCTCACTTCAGGAACAGAGGTTGCTATTGAAGACCTTCCTTTTTTAGAGGGGCATACTTGGTTTGACTTTAGCAACATTTTCGAGAATGAAAATTCACTCACAGGTTACAGTCAAAAAATTATTTTTACGGAGTATATGCCTGAATTAGAGGAATTTAATACTTTCATGAGTGAAGATGATGACTTTGTATATCCTACTGAAATAGCTGAGCTTTTTGATGTGAATGCTCTTACCATTGTAGGGCAGGATTACCCAATCATTATAGATAATGATTACGAGTTTGGGTATGTTGTCGTCGATGTCAATTTTCAATAAATAAATTTTTGTTTAGGGTAAGGCATTTTTACTAACGCCTTGCCCTAATCTTATTTAAAAATAGCCTTATGCGTATTTATTTAGTTTTTGCTCTTGCATGTATTCTTTTTTTGAGCAGTTGCCAATCCATAACCAGACAATTGGCTGGTGTAAAAAATCCAAAAGAAGTGAGTAAAGCGACTGTTTTTACTTATGCCGAAAAGCATGGCATTCCGAAAGAAGATATGCTTTTCTTTAATATCTCGATTGTAGAACTTAATGATACAACACAATTTCCTAAGCTACGTCAAGAAGAGTTCAGTTATATGATATACGACTCTGTGGGCAACTGCTTGTATGATCCATGGAGTCAAAACTGTGGCGTACCATT
>JAFIER010000039.1 GCA_020832465.1 Bernardetiaceae bacterium | reverse complement strand
ATATATCTACACAGCTGGGTAGATGGAAAGGTGTTACACAAGGGGTTAGAAGATTATTTAAAGTTTTACAATTACACAAGAAAACATCAATCTTTAAACTATTTAACCCCAGCACAAGTTTACTTAAAAAATCAAGAAATTAGGTAATACTAACAACAAAAAAGCAGTAAATTCTTTACACCTTAGTTTTACTGCTTTTTGGTACTAAGTATGGGGTACACTTTAGTTAAGACCTCTTCATTTTTAAACGTATTTGGCTTGAAACAACAAAAAACAATAAATATCGCAATTTTACATACATGATAAGCAATTTATATTACATATAAAAGTATCTTTGCATTTGCGTAATTTCATTATAGCTTTTATTTTTGTGGCAGTTCGCAATACGCAGCCCCTATTAAAATCATGAAAATTAGTCATATCGCTTACTTTATACGCTTTTTAATGCTCATAATCACTGTATTTATGTATAGTGATGGCTTATCGCAATCGTCGCAGGCTTCATATAGCCAAGGCGATAGCATTGATGGGCGTTTTACATTGGGAAAGGATAAGACCAGCCTACTTTTTGGTTATCCTTTTGACTACTCAAGCTCGCATTTTATTATCAAATGCAATGGATTATATGGATCTAATAACCCTAATTTCTTACGCGTAAGATACTTGCAAGGTTATACCCAAAATTTAGATAATAATAAATCCCCTTACGGACTACAACCTGTAGCCCAAACTACAAGCTATAAATTTCATGGTTTGGATATCAAACAAGAGTTACGCCCGCTTAATGCACAAATGGATACGCTAAAGCCCAATGAAAAAGCGAGTTTTTATAAACTCAGTTATGATATATACAACAGAAGCGAAACCGAACGCGAGGTTAGCTTTGCACTTATGCTCGATTTTATGCTTGGCAAAGAAGATGCTTTTACAGCAAGCAGTCCACAGCACAACTTGCATATTGATAAAGTACTGAAAGACAATGCCGTACCTGATTTTATAGAAATTCGTAGCAAAAACAAGCAAAAAAATGCTTTTTTGTATTATCAAAATGCTAAAAAAGAATGGAAAAAACCCGATTTGCTCTCACTCGGGCAATGGGCTTATCTCACAAGTGTATTAGATTTAAGTGCCCCTATTCATACACAATATACCGATGATACGGCTTTAATGCAATATTGGGAAGATAAAATTATACCTATTGGCGAACGAATTACCTTGCATTGCATCATAGGAGGTGGATATTTTGATGACCTAACTTTACAATACCACCAACCTCGCCGCAAGCAAGAGGAAGTGTTTTATTTTGAAAGCGGGCAAAGCGATTTTTCTGATGAAAATATCACAAAGCTAAACGAGTTTATAGGCACAAGCCACGTAAAGGCTGTTTTAATAGAAGGATTTACGGATAAGGTAGGCTCTGAAAAGCGCAACCTCGCACTATCCAAACAGCGCATAGAAAAAATGAGCTATCATTTGCAACTGAAAGGTATAAAACCCGATAAAATCTTGACAAAATCTCACGGTGAGTTTTTTGCTACTGACTATGAAGATGCTGATAAAAATACAGCAAGCAAAACAAAAAACGACCGCAAGGTAGTATTAACTATATGGCGTTGAATCAATAAGTATTATAAATAGCATTACCCTACAAAATGTTATGGCTAATTCTTAATTTTTAACCCTAATGATTTGTCAAAAGCAAATTTGCATGGTATTTTTGCTTTTAGTTTTGAAGTGAGTAATTTTTGAGTTTTTACTGTATAAATCATAATAATGGAATTTTTATTTTCCGTCGAGAGTGCTGCTATTATTGTATTTGTAGTTGGCTATTTAGCTATTGCTTTAGAGCACAACATCAAAATAGATAAAGCTGCGCCCGCACTAATCATTGGTGGACTTTGTTGGACACTTTATATTTTGAGTGTACCAGCTTCCGAACGAGATCACATCGTAGAGCATGAATTACTACATCATTTGAGTGAAATTGCTCAAATTTTGTTCTTCTTGCTTGGTGCTATGACAATCGTAGAAATTATCGATACGCATAGTGGCTTTAAAATTATTACAAGGCATATCAAAACCAACAACAAACAGGTTTTGCTCTGGATTATTACGCTTGTTACATTTTTTCTCTCCGCCTTGCTCGATAACCTTGCCACGACTATCGTTATGGTGTCTATTATTCGTAAGATTATAAGCGAAAAAGAAGAGAGACTTTTTTATGTCGGTATGATTGTTATCTCCGCAAATGCTGGTGGTGCATGGTCTCCTATAGGGGACGTAACAACAACTATGCTTTGGATTGGAGGGCAGATAACAGCAAGTAATATCATACCTACACTCATTTTGCCAAGTTTGGCTTGTCTGCTCGTGCCTATGTTTTTTGCCGTGCGCAAACTCAAAGGAAAAATAGATCCCAATAAAATAGCGGCTGGCTTTGCACAAAGAAACGAAAGCGGACACCCCGTCGTCCACGTAAGTCCATTTGAAAGACGTTTTGTGTTTGGTATTGGTGTATTAGGACTTATATTCGTCCCTATTTTCAAAACAGTAACCCACCTGCCCCCTTACATGGGTATGACTCTTAGCTTAGGTATTGTTTGGGCATCTACCGAATTTTTGCATAGCAGACGTTTATCTTTGTATAAGCAACGTTCGGCACTTTCAGTAGTTAGTATTTTACAGCGTGTAGATGTACCGAGTGTACTTTTCTTTTTGGGTATCCTTACAGCAGTTGCAAGTTTGCAATCTATGGGTACATTAGCCAAACTTGCAGATTTCTTAGACAATACAATAAACAATTTTTATGTCGTAAATATATTCCTCGGTCTGTTTTCTGCTATTGTAGATAACGTACCGCTCGTCGCTGCGGCTATGGGTATGTACAGTTTAGATGTATATCCCGTAGATCATTCTATGTGGGAGTTTTTGGCTTACTGCGCTGGCACTGGTGGAAGTACACTTATCATAGGCTCAGCAGCTGGTGTAGCGGCCATGGGTATGGAAAACGTAAACTTTATGTGGTATTTAAAGAAAATTGCGGGGCTTGCGCTTATCGGTTATTTTGCTGGTATAATTGTCTTTATGCTACAAGAACTTGCGCTTGGCAATATCTCTTTTTAGCCCAAACTTGTCATTGCAAAACCCGATAACTTCTATTTTGATTAGCTAATTAGCTAATTAACAGTTTTTTTAAACATTATGACGATTGAAAGGTTTCTATATAGAGCCTATCAAAAAATTACTGCCCCTACAAAGTGTACATACTTCTGAAGGGGCAGTTTTTGTGTAAAATTAAGCGTACACCTGCCCAAAACAAAACTTTAAAAATTCATGAGCAAAGTTAAAATTACTATCTTTTGGCATAGAAGAGATTTGAGACTTGAAGATAACCACGGATTATTTCAAGCACTAAAAAGTGAGTATCCCGTACTCCCGCTTTTTATTTTTGATACTGAAATATTAGAAGAGCTCCAAGCAAAAGACGATGCCAGAGTAAGTTTTATACATCGCGAATTAGAAGCCTTGCAAAAGCATTTACAATCGTTAGGTGCAAGTATGCTTATCAAATACGGAAAACCTTTTGAAGTTTGGAAAGAAGTTATAGCTCAATACGATGTAGCTGCCGTTTTTACCAACCACGACTATGAACCTTATGCAAAAAAAAGAGACCTACAAATAAGCGAACTACTTCAATCGCATCATATTGCTTTTCATACCTACAAAGACCACTGTATCTTTGAAAAAAACGAAGTATTAAAAAAAGACGGCGCCCCATATAGCGTTTTTACACCCTATTCACGTGTATGGAAAAAAAATTTGCAGCAACAGCCCATTCAAATATTTGATAGTGAAGCCTTACAAAATAACTTTTTCAAAACCCCACCGCTCGAGAGTATAAGCCTACAACAAATGGGATTTCGTCCTAATCAAAACATTGATATTCCGAAAAGAAAAGTACAGGATACCATTTTGAAAGAATATACTGAAAAAAGAGACTACCCCGGCAAAGCCGCTACAAGCAGGCTCGGCGTACACCTGCGTTTCGGTACGATTAGCATTAGGGAATTAGCTAAAAAAGCCATGAGCATAAACGAAACTTTTTTGAACGAACTTATTTGGAGAGATTTTTATATGATGATTTTGTATCACAATCCACAAGTCGTTACAGCACCTTTCAAACCCGCTTATGCCAATATAAAATGGCGCAATGACGAAACTCAACTCGAGGCTTGGAAAGAAGGAAAAACAGGATACCCCATAGTAGATGCAGGTATGCGCGAACTCAATCAAACAGGATATATGCACAACCGAGTGCGCATGATTGTAGCAAGTTTTCTGACAAAACACCTACTCATAGATTGGAAAATCGGTGAAGCATACTTTGCTGAAAAATTATTAGATTTCGAACTCGCTTCGAATAATGGAGGCTGGCAGTGGGCAGCAAGCTGTGGTTGCGATGCCGTGCCTTATTTCAGAATTTTTAACCCAGAAGCACAACTCAAAAAATTCGACCCTAATCTACGTTACGTCCGCCAATGGATACCTGAATATGATGAAAAAGCATATCCTAAACCCATAGTAGTCCATAAAGACGCACGAGCCCGTGCCCTAGATACATTCAAAGAAGCACTAACATAGCAATTAAAAAAATTAAGCATAAGCATTGGAAACTCATCACACTGCATAGCACCAATAAGAACTAACAGTTCGCAGAGAACTGTTAGTCCTGGGCCTACATCTATCTAATCCTATGTTTTTGTTATGGGTGCAGTTCAAACTTACGCAGTAGCCTCAATTACTACTTCAAAAACAACGCTCAAGCCGTGTTTGCTGTGCTCACCAAACGCAAGTTACCTAAGTTTTGAAATGCACCCTTTGTTATTTTTATGCCAATGCTTCTGGCAAAGTACTTTCATAAAGTTCAGAAGCTTTTGAAGTAGAGAGCCAATCCTCACCATCAATATTCATATAACCATCGGCCTCGCTAACAACACCGAGATAGTAATATGGAAAATCTTTCAAAGCCGCCTCAAAATCTGATTTTTTATCCGCCGCTACCGATACTAAAATGCGACTTTGGCTTTCGCCAAACCAAAAAGCATCAGCCCTTACCTTAGCCTTAAGCTCCTGAGGCTGTGATACTTCAAATCCAAAGTTTTGCACCAAGGCAGACTCGGCTAAAGCCACAAAAAGACCGCCATCAGATAAATCATGTGCCGAGCGAATCAGCCCCCCACGAATAAGCATCTTGGTAGCTTTATGCAAAGCAGCTTCCGCATCTAAATCAAAATAAGGCGCAGGCGAGGCTTTTTCTTCGTGAAAAGCATACAAATATTCAGAACTGCTAATATCGTTTTTGACTTCACCCAAAAGATAAATAGCATCGCCTTCAGATTGAAAATCCAGACGCATACGGTTTTCTATGCCCTCCAAAAGTCCGAGCATACCGATTGTCGGTGTAGGGAATACAGGTCCGTCGTCCGAAGACTGATTATAAAAACTCACATTGCCACCCGTTACGGGCGTTTCAAATTTTTCACAGGCTTTTTTCATGCCTTTAATTGCACTGACAAATTGCCAATATACGTGCTTGTTGTAAGGATTTCCAAAATTCAAGCAGTTGGTTATGGCTACGGGCTCTCCACCGCTACAAACGATATTGCGAGCGGCTTCGGCTACAGCAATAGCACAGCCCTGCTCGGGGTCTGCATGCACATATCGTCCGTTGCAATCTACGGAAAGTACCAAATGATTTTCCGTGCCTCTTACATGCACCACGGCGGCATCAGAAGGTGCATTTGTGGAGGTATTAGCCGTACCTACCATAGAATCATACTGTTCATAAATCCATCGCCTTGAGGCGATATTAGGCTGTGTGAGCAAAAAACGCGCTACCTCCGAGAGGTCTGAGGGCATAGCAATATTCGTGATATCAAATTTTTGATAGGCTTTATAATAAGCCGGCTCTTCGTATTCGCGTTCATAGACTGGCGCGCCACCGCCCAAAACCAAGTCGTGTGCTGGTACATCAGCAACAAGCTCTCCGCCGTGATAAAAATGCAGTCTTTGCGTATCCGTAACCGTACCGATTTGGGCACAGTTCAAATCCCATTTATCAAAAATGGCTTGCACTTCGGCTTCCGTTCCTTTTTTGACAACCACAAGCATGCGCTCCTGCGATTCGGAAAGTAAAATTTCAAAAGATTGCATACCCGCTTGGCGGCAAGGCACTTTGTCTAAATCAATCTCCATACCGTGCTTACCTTTAGCACTCATTTCAGAGGTAGAGCAAGTAATACCTGCCGCACCCATATCCTGAATACCGATAACATTGCCAGAGGCTATAAGCTCAAGTGTGGCTTCTAAGAGTAATTTTTCTTGAAAAGGATCGCCTACTTGTACTGCCGGGAGCTTATCACTACTTGCTTCGCTAATATCTTCGGAAGCAAAAGTAGCACCGTGAATGCCATCTTTACCTGTAGCCGAACCTACGATAAAAACAGGATTGCCTACACCATAAGAAGTAGCAGAGGCGATTTTGTCTGTCTCGACAATCCCTGCTGAGAAAGCATTCACAAGCGGATTAGTCTGATAGCAGGGGTCGAAATATACCTCGCCACCTACGGTAGGCACACCAAAGGCGTTGCCATAATCTCCGATTCCTTTTACAACACCACGCAAAATCCACTTTGTGCGCTCGCTATCTAAATTTCCAAAACGCAAAGAGTTGAGCTGTGCGATAGGGCGTGCGCCCATTGTAAAAATATCGCGATTGATACCGCCCACCCCCGTAGCTGCGCCCTGATAAGGCTCAATAGCAGAGGGGTGGTTGTGAGATTCTATTTTGAAACTACAGGCTAATCCATTGCCAATATCTACAAGCCCTGCATTTTCTTCACCCGCTTCTACGAGCATGCGCTCTGACTTTTTGGGTAAAGTTTTGAGCCATATAATAGAGTTTTTGTAAGAGCAATGTTCAGACCACATCACAGAAAAAATACTTAACTCTGTAAAGTTAGGCTTGCGCCCTAATATTTCTATAATTTTATCGTACTCTTCGGGCGTAACTCCGAGTTTTTGCGCCGTCTCTACTGTTGGAAGTTGTTGTTCCATGGTGATATATGATTTTTATTTTTGACCGATTATGATGTACAAAATAAAACAGCCAAAGCATTACCTTTGATTAAAAGATATTACTTTGGCTGTTTTCATTCATAGTATAAAAAATACTTTTGCGATAGTTAAAACGCCTTTTACAATGCGATATGCAAGCAAAATATACAAAGGCTACTTCTCTTCTGCTTCGCTTGTCGCTTCGGCTTTGTTTGTGCTACGACCCGCATAACGACGCTTAAACCGCTCAACACGACCCGCAAGACCGCCCAAGTTAGTTTTGCTACCTGTATAAAAAGGGTGCGATGCAGAACTAACCTCTACTTTTATCAAAGGGTAAGTTTTGCCGTCCTCCCACTCAATAGTTTCCGAGGTATTGAGCGTAGAGCGTGTTAAAAATTTAAAATCGCTTGAAATATCGAGGAATACCACCTCACGGTATTCAGGGTGAATGTCTTTTCTCATAGAAATATACTTTAAAATTCGTGCAAAATTTGCCTTAGGATACTTATCCAAAATAGAACGGCAAAATTAAAAAAAATATCCGTAAATACAAAGCTAAGTATCTAATTTTTACGAAATAAGATTGAAAATAATCGTTTAAATCCGAAGTTGGAAAAAGTTTTGAAGATTAAACAAAGCTAAACCTTGAAAAATATAAGGCTTAGTACGCCAAAAAGTGTAATCCTATAAACATTTATCGGTAGTGTATAACAAGTAATGCTTAGAACTAACAGTTCTTTGAGAACTGTTAGTTTTGAAAGACTTTGAGCATTACATCTTTAAGACTACCCATTTGCTAGCCAGAAATTAAATTTCTTTGAGACATGTTATTTCTAAGCCCTTTTTTCCATACACGCTATGGAAAAATGTATAGTGGTATGAACATTTATCAATAAAATTTCCTTTCTTTTGTATCTGTCTTAACTGTAGTGTTGTTTTTGTTTAAATTTTATGAAAAAAGTGATTGTTATCGGTGGTGGTGCAGCAGGTTTTTTTGCGGCTATCAATTATAAGAAAAAAGCACCTCGTGCTGAGGTTACGATTTTAGAACAGTCCGTAAAGCTGTTGCACAAAGTTAAAATATCGGGCGGCGGACGGTGTAACGTTACGCACGCCTGCTACGAGCCAGAGGTTTTGGTGCAGTCTTACCCAAGAGGAGGGCAGGCCCTGCTCGCACCTTTTTATCGCTTTCAACCCCAAGATATGATAAATTGGCTCGCTGCCCATAATATCAAAACACATACAGAAGCTGACGGGCGCATATTCCCAGAGAGCAATGATTCGCAAACCATTATCAACTGCTTCAAAAATGAAGCACATAGAAGTGGCGTTCGTATAGAAACCCAAAAAAGCGTGGTTGCACTTATACCACTCGAGGGGGGAAAATCCCAAGCCCAATGGCAACTCAAACTGCGCGATGGGGAAGTCAGAGAAGCCGATGCCATTGTCGTGGCTACAGGCAGTAATACACAGGTTTGGAAGTGGCTCGAAAAGCTCGGGCTCAAAATCGTAAAACCCGTACCTTCACTTTTTACTTTCAATATCAAAGACAGCAGGCTCGAGTCGCTTGCCGGAGTTGCCATGCCACAAGCAGAGGTCAAACCCCGAGGTTTGCCGATTGAAGCCCAGCAAGGTGCTTTGCTTATTACACACTGGGGGCTCAGCGCACCAGCTATATTGCGTCTATCGGCTTGGGGCGCGCGCACGCTTGCAGAAAAAAACTATGAGTTTGATATTAGTGTAAACTGGATACAGCAATCTAAAAAAAACTTACTCACCACGCTCAAGCAATTGCGCGAAACGCATCACAAAAAAAAGGTCAGTGCGCATAGTTTTTTTGACGTGCCTTCAAGACTTTGGAAAAAACTCATCGAGCATGCCCAAATTCCCGAAATCAAACGGTGGGCACAGGTTTCTAATAAAGAACTCGAAGCACTTGCACGCGAACTTTGCGAAGCTCACTTTAAAGTCAAAGGAAAAAGTACGTTCAAAGAAGAGTTTGTAACTGCCGGTGGTATAGATTTATCTGAAATAGACTTTGATACAATGGAAAGCAAAAAATACAAAGGGTTATACTTTTGTGGTGAAGTCTTGGATATTGATGCCATTACAGGTGGATTCAATTTTCAAGCTGCCTGGACTACAGCTTGGATAGTCGCTGAAAGCCTATAGTGCTGAAATATTCCTAGAAAAATTAAAAAATCTGTTAGCATAAAATTGTATAACTCAGGATCGGATTATGAGTAGGAGAAAAAAAATTCCATTGCGGCTTTTGCAATCATCTGCTTGGGCGTTACTACTCCCAGCAGTAAGTAGCTTTGTACTTACGGCTTGGGCAGTGCATGTCGAGGATTGGATTAAAGGCTGGGATTTGATCGTTTGGGTATTTTTTTACATCTTGATAACAGTAGCTATGAGTGTAGCTATTTTACCTACGACGCTTATTGCTCTTTTTTCAGGATTTTTTCTGGGTTTTCAAGGATTATTTCCTATGATTTTGAGTTATACTATTGCGTCTTTATTGGGCTACAGATTAGCTCAGCTCTTTGAACGTGGCGAGACGTTAGGATTGATACACCAAAATCAGCGTTTAGTAAAGTTTATAGCGCGTTTTGAGCAAAAGCAGTATGAGTTTGCTTTTTGGCTAAGACTTACGCCGTTGCTTACATTTGCGCTTACGAATATTTTAGTAGCTACTTTAAATATGCGCTTAAAGCCTTTTTTGATAGGAGGCACTTTGGGTATGCTGCCACGTGTAATTTTTGTTATTTGGATAGGCAGTGAGGTGCAAAACTGGCAACTTATATTGACAGGAGAATCTCAAATGAGCGATTTAAATTTCTATACTTTTTGGGTATTGGCTGCGATTTCTTTGCTGGGTTTGATGCGTTTATTGTTTTTTCACAAAAAAGAGTAAATCAAAAAGGCAAAAAAATCGTTATATTTGTGAAAATGATTTTTTGAGACTGAAATAATTATTATGCAATCACTTACACCCGTTGTAAAGGGACTTTTGTTGCTGAATGTTGTGATATTTTTGGCACAAGCATTTACAGAATACAACCCTTGGATACTCGATAATTTTGCGCTTCATTATATCGGTGCGGAAAAATTTATGCCGCATCAATTTGTTTCTCACATGTTTTTGCATGGGGGCTGGTTTCATTTGTTTAGTAATATGTTTGCGCTTTTTATTTTCGGCACAGCATTAGAAAAAACTTGGGGACCTGTTCGTTTTTTTGCTTTTTATATGGTAACGGGTTTGGGTGCAGCTGCATTGCATGCAGGTGTTACGGCTTGGCAGATAAACGAAATGATTGCCGCTATGGATAATTTTTTGAATACACAAAAACCAGAACTATTCTTTGAGTTTGTCAAGGAGCACGCCTCCTTCGTGTACAATCGCCCGCAAGCTAAGGTAGCTATTTTAGAGCTTATCAATAATTATGAAAGAAGCCCTGAAAGTGCTGCCCTTTTTGCAGAAGCTAAAGAATGGGCGCATCAACTCGTTGCCGTGAAAATGAATATTCCTACTGTAGGTGCATCTGGTGCTGTTTTTGGTTTGCTTATGGGTTTTGGTATGATGTATCCGAATGTAAAATTGATGCTTTTGTTTTTCCCTGTACCTATCAAAGCTAAATACTTTGTAGCACTTTACGGTGCTTACGAGCTTTACACGGGATTTCAAGCCGCGCCTGATGATAATATTGCACATTTTGCCCACTTAGGTGGATTGCTTTTTGCTTTTATTTTGATAAAACTTTGGAAACTCAACAAATAAATTATATACGAAAATGAATGATATTAAAGCTGATTTTAAACGATTTTGGAACAATATAGATTTGGGTATTCGCCGCATTATCCTTATCAATACTGTAATCTTTGTGTTGCTCAACGTCGCTGGGCTCTTGGGCGCAATATCACCTGCATTTCGCGCTGGCGTGCAAATATTTGCTTCTTTTTTCCTTTTACCTGCCGATTTGGTAGAGTTTATTTTGCACCCCTGGACACTTCTTGTTTATGGATTTACGCATGAAGGATTTTTTCATTTTCTTTTTAATATGCTTATTCTGCACTGGATGAGCCAATTTATAGTCGGCACAATAGGCTCAAACCGTGTAATTGCTGTTTATGTATGGGGCGTTATTGCGGGCGGTTTGGCATTTTTAATTGCCTATAACCTTTTGCCTATGAATAGCAATGCCGTACTTTTGGGCGCATCTGCTGGTGTATATGCTGTTACAGTAGCGGCGGCGACAATGCACCCGAATGCTAAAATAGGATTATTTTTGATAGGATTAGTGAAGCTCAAGTACATCGCTCTTTTTTATATTGGCATATCGCTACTTTATGTCTTCGGACCTAATGCGGGTGGTAATTTGGCTCACTTAGGCGGCGCTGCCCTCGGTTATATCATGATTGTAGAATACAAAAAAGGTAGAGACTGGTCCAGACCCGTTATTGCAGTTATGAATTTCTTTGTCAGAATTTTTGTAAAATCCGATAAAATGAAAACTGGAAGCCGCAATAAGCAATACGCAAGGCAAAATACAAGTAGCCGTGGCTCAAAGTCTCAAAGCGGGGGCATGAGCGCACCTTCTTACAATACCAAGGCAAACCAAGAAACTATCGACCGCATTTTGGATAAAATATCCGTCGTAGGATATGAAAAACTGAGCAAGGAAGAAAAACAAATTTTGTTTCAAGCAAGCCAAGATAATAAAGATAATTAAGATAGACATGCAGTAGAAAATACCTTGTAAATGCTTATATTTGCAAGGTATTTTTTTGTATAAATTTTAGATTAACCGTCATCAAATGCACACAAACAAAAAATATCTCGAAGACAAACAAAGCAAAATTTATATCGCCGGGCACCGTGGCATGGTAGGTTCTGCTATTTTGAAAGTCTTAAAAGCACAGGGCTTTGATAACTTCCTGCTCCGAACCTCCAAAGAGTTAGATTTGAGAAACCAACAAGCCGTAGATAATTTTTTTAAAGAAAACAAACCCGTGTACGTATTTTTAGCCGCTGCCAAAGTAGGGGGTATTATGGCAAATAATATATACCGTGCAGATTTTTTGTATGATAATTTGATGATTGAAGCCAATATCATAGAAGCTGCGCATCGCTATGGCGTAAAAAAATTATTATTTTTGGGCTCTTCTTGTATATATCCCAAAATGGCAGCACAACCACTCAAAGAGTCTTATTTGCTCACAAATACCTTAGAGCCTACGAACGAGCCTTATGCTATTGCAAAAATTGCAGGCATAAAACTTTGTGAAAGCTATAGGGCGCAACACCAAAGTAACTTTATTTCAGTCATGCCAACTAATCTTTACGGCGAAAATGACAACTATGACCTGCGCCATTCTCACGTTCTGCCCGCTCTTATTCGCAAATGCCACTTAGGAAAAATGCTCATAAATACCGATTGGAACGGTATCAAAAAAGACCTCGCTACGCACCGCATAGATGGAAAATATCATACCGAGAGCGAAGCCCAAGCCATCGAGGCACTGCTTGCGCAGTATGGAATCGTACGAAAAAATGGCAAAATTTTCGTAGAAATATGGGGAACAGGAAGCCCGCGCCGAGAGTTTTTGCACGCAGAAGATTTAGCAGAAGCATGCGTATATCTCATGCAGCACTACAACGAAGCCGAGCTCGTAAATATAGGCACTGGTGAAGACTTGCCTATCAAAACCTTAGCATTCACTATCAAAGATGTAGTAGGCTTCGAAGGTGAATTTTATTTTGATACAAGCAAACCAGACGGCACGCCACGCAAGCTACTTGACGTGAGCAAACTCCACGCACAAGGCTGGAAACACAAGACTACCTTAGAAGAAGGCATTCGTCAAGTGTATGAAAAATATAGCCAAGGATTATGATAAAAACCAAAACTAACAGTTCTCTAAGAACTGTTAGTTTTGGTTTTTAATTCAAAATTTTATTATAATTATTTGATTATGAAGCATTTATTTTTTTTAATCCGATTTAGTATTTTGCTTTGCTTTCTATTTGCTATGACAAGCAAGCTAAGTTATGCCCAGCGTTATTTGGTTTTGGATAAGTACAAACCAAAACGAATTTATTTAGAAGTCGGCGATAGAATTGAGTTTAAGTTGCAAAATGATAGGCAAAAATACCAAGACCAAATTATCGGTATGCAAGACTCCGTTGTTTTTCTTGCCAATTTAGGCAAAGTTGAACTTCATGAATTCGACCGTTTTTATTTTCCAAGAGGCTGGGTGCAGTGGTATTCCAATAGTGCTACACTCGTAGGGGGTGGATTTATGCTCGCTGCCGCCGTACACCCACTATTTGATCGTCCATTTTACATACAAAGAGAATCCTTTCAAATAGGATTGTTTTTTTTAAGCTCTGTTGTGCTGGTGTACCCATTGCGTTACCGCAAATTTAAAGTCAATGATAAGGCACGCATTAGGGTATTAGATATTAGCTTCAACAAAGAAAAACCCACAGAAGAAGACAATAACCCGCTGCCCAAACGCAATAGATAAAAATGCAAGGGCAAAAATAATATTTTTAATAAACCTTAGGGACGGGAATATGTCAAGTTGGTAATAAGTAAATCAAATAATTTTTTAGAAATAACATTTCTTAAAGAAATGTTATTTCTAAAAAATTATCCATAGTGTAGGGGTTATAAAGCCTACAATATAAAAAAATACTCCGTACTTACTGCTTAGTACAATCAAAGGTATTAGTTGTCAAATGGTTAGACTACGAAAACTGTGCGTGCTAATATTGCTTGCAAGACTTAAAAAATTAAAAAAGATGACACTAAAGGCACTTTAGATGCCATCTTTGAATTGTATGAAAACTTACACTTTAAAATCATTCACAAGCATTTGTTGCTTATAGAGCTTTTATAAAATATGCTATCACAATCGCAAAAAAATATTTTCATACAAATAGGCTTCTTTGCCCTGTTTTTCTGTTTTATTAGCGCAGCTGCCAAAGCACAATTGCCCAGTGGGAACAACCCCGCTAATGCAGCCCTCGATACTACCACATCGGGCGTACCGCAGCGCATAGAACTTATACGTGCTGGCGTTTTGGAGGGCGATGTAGTAGATAACGAACCCGTTCGCATTGTAAAAAAAGATGGACGTGGGCAGGTCATTTTCAAACAAAAAAATACCTATATGTATTGCGATAGCGCATTTCAATACATTGACCAAAACCTTATTCATGCTTATGGAAGGGTTAAGTTTGTAGAGAATGATAGCATGTCTGTCGTGGGCGATACCCTTTTTTATAACGGCAATAGTAAGGTGGCTAAAATGAGGGGTAATGTGTTGATGATAGATGAGGAGCGCACCGTACGCACCCAAAAGCTCAACTATGATATGAAAACTAAGGTTGCTTATTATTTTGATGGCGGTACAGTGCAAGACGACAACTCAAAACTTACTAGTGATAAAGGCTATTACAATACTTACACCAAAGAATCCGCTTTTAAAGATAACATTAGAGTCATAGGTACTGATTTAGATGTTACAAGCGATACACTTACTTATAGCGCAGTTACGAAAATCGTGCACTTCAACTCACCGAGTTATATCAAAACACGGGACGGCACAATACGTGCTGACGAAGGCACGGAGTACGATACTGTTTTGGGAAAAATGAAAACCAAAAAAGGTAGTGGCACACGCCCCCGAGTTGATAATGTGGACTATATCATTGAGGCTGATTTTTTGGACTACGACCAAGCTACTGAAAAAGGAGAGGCTGAAGGAGATGTTTATTTTTATCACAAAACACAAGATCTTTATATCTATTGCGATCATGGTTTTTATGACGAAATTGATAAAAAAGTAGATGCCTATGGGAATGCCCTTCTCGTCAAACCAGACGGTACGGATACACTTTTTATCGCTGCTGATACGCTCGTTGCGCTTAATGATACCGTACCGAGTAGGCGCAAATTGATGGCATATCCGAATGTCAAAATTTTTAGAAGTACGATGCAAGGGCGATGCGATTCGCTTACCTACGACCTGAACGATTCACTGATTTATTTTCACCGCGACCCCGTGCTCTGGACCGACGAAAATCAAATCAGTGGAAAAGAAATCGAGATTCAAATGGCTAATAATATGCCACAAGAAATGCGAGTTACAGACCGCTCCTTTGTCATTTCTGAAAGCCTTTTTAGGCAGTACAATCAAATTAAAGGAAAAAATGTAAGGGCTGTTTTTGATTCCTTAGGGCAGGTCGATTCTATTTTTGTCGACGGCAACGGAGAGAGTATTTATTTTTTGCTCGAAGATGAAAATACACCACGCCCTAAGCTCAAAGGTATGAATTATGTCAAATGCAGTAATATGCTTATTCATTTTGCCGATTCTAATCAATTGGAAAGCATTTTGTTTATTCAAAAACCAGAGGGTAAAGTCTATCCGCCGAGTTTTATCAATAAAGAAAACTCTCGCTTAGCCAACTTTGCTTGGCGCAATGCCGAACGTCCTACACGAGAAGTTATGCTCAGTTTGCGCAAAGCTACGGATACGGATTTGCGCCCACAGGGTAGGCAGATTGTCAAAAACAAATTTGAAGTCTATAAAGAATTTGAAACGCTTACTGTTTTTAAAGAAAACTGTAAAGTAAGCGACTTAGAAGGTGTCTTTTTTATCTGGATTTATCCCGAGGATATAGATGATTTAGAAGGAGATGAAAAGGCACAGGGCTTTGTCAATCTATCTTTTGAGCCTTCACAAGACGACCTCAAAGGCGGTATTTATAGGCACAAAGTAGCGCTACCCGCACTTCGCATACGCAAAATGGTCATGGGGCAACGCCTACGAGGCAGGGGCGATATTTGGCGAGAAACACTCGAAAATTTACAGTAAACTTAATAAAATATGTACGCTCACTTATTTTCTTATTATCGTTTTCTTATTTTTTTGTGCTTGGTGCTTTTGCTGCCTTTAAGCCTTATGGGGCAGGCGCGCAAAGAACTCGAGAGCGAAAAAAAAGCCATTCTCAACCGCATATCGCAAGCTAATCGCATTCTAAAAAATAAGCAACAAAGCAAACAAACAGAGCTTAATCGCCTCTCTGAAATCCAAAATCAGATTATACAGCACGAACAACTGATGCAACTTATCGCAACAGAAATCAAAATTTTGAATAAGGATATTGAAAAAAATCAACAATTTATTAGCAATGTAAACGAAGACCTCAAGCAACTCAAGCAAGAATATGCCAATATGTTGCAGTTTGCTTACAAAACTCAAGCCCGCTATAAACGGCTTACCTTGATCTTATCCTCATCAAGCGTAAACGAACTCTTAGCAAGATTGCGTTTTTTTAGAAAATATGAAGAGATTAGAAGCGAGCAAATCCAACAAATAGCAGCGCTCAAAGTACTCTTAGAAGAGAAGGAAAAAGAAATGTACTTGCAAAAAAAAGAAAAGCAAAGCCTGCTCGATAGCCGGCACGAAGAGCGCGCCAAACTCGATGCACTAAAAGGAGACCAAACACAAATTATCAGCCGCATAAAAAAAGATGAGCAAAAAGCACATCGCGAACTTTTAAAAGAAAAACAGGTCTTGAACGAACTCAATACACTCATTAGCAAAAATATCAAAAAAGCTGATTTTTCTGAAAGTCTATCCGCCGATGAGCGCACGCTTACCCGCAGTTTTGCCAAACAAAAAGGACGATTGCACTGGCCCGTAAAAAATGGATTTATATCCGCAAAATTTGGACTTCAGACCTATCCAGAAGCCAGTACAGGCAAAAAATTGCAAATTGAAAAGCTCGGTATCAGCATTCGCACCCAACCCAATGAAATAGTAAGCAGTGTTTTTGCAGGCAGGGTCGTAGATGTAAGTATTATCCCCGGCAATGGCTACTTAGTCATTATTCAACATGGAGATTATTTTACGGTCTATTCGCATCTCAAAGAGGTAAGCATCAAAGCAAATGAAAAAGTAAGCACGGGGCAAGCCATAGGAAAAGCAGATAAAATCAAGAAAAATATTTATGAAATAGAGTTTCAGGTATGGCGGCATCAAGAAAAACTTAATCCAGAAGATTGGATACGCAAATAAAATTCAAAAAAAAGCATAAATCATGCGTTTTTATAGCACAAATTTTGTAATTTTGAATCGCATATAAATTTGTAAATTATTTTTTCAAAGATATAAATTGATTCTGACTTATGGATATGGAACTTTTGGCTTATTTGTTTTTTATTTTGCTCTTTGTAGCATCTTTTGCTGTAGGCGCATGGCTACAGAAAGGTCCAAGGCAGTCGTAAGTAACGGCAAATATTATATCACCTCAAAACAAGAAGGCTTCACGAGTATCGAGAAGCCTTTTTTGTAATCTATAAACATTATCACGCCAAAGCAGGTAGCAAATCCAACGTGGTAGTCATTATTAAGCAATCTAAAATTATCAAATCATGTGGGTTCAACTTATTATTATGTTTCTTGTTTTGTTGAGCATTGGCTTTACCGCAAGGATTATACTCAGTAATCTTAGGGGAAATACAACCCATAATGCAAGCCTCGAAGTCGAACCCAAACCTATTACAGACCGTCAAATTTTGCAAGCGGCAGTAGAGGCTAAAGGTTCGCTCACCGCTACTGGATTATGCCTCAAAATAGATATGAGTATAGAAGAGGCACAAGAACGCCTCGAGCAAATGCACAAAAATGGTACTTTTGATATTCAAGTAGATGACCTCGGAAATATACGCTACGAACTTCGAGATAAAAATTTACTCCATTAAAGCGTGTACGTCAAGTTCGTAAATCGAAATCGACTTAGATAATTTGAGAACTAACAGTTTTTCGAAAACTGTTAGTTCTTGATAACGAATGTATAGTCCTATCTATGGCTATTATATTTTTTACCATAAATCCATAATTTTTTATCTCATGGCAAACTTTAAAACGCTATACCTTGTGCGCCACGCCCTACCAGAGGAGAGTGGAAGATTAGATGCACTGCGCAAACTCACAACTAAAGGTATGAATGATGCTATTGCATTAGGCAAATGGTTGCAAAACCAAACTCCCACACCCGAGCATATTATGGCAAGCGACGCAATAAGAGCCAAACAAACGGCAGAGGCTATTCTTGAAGCCTTTCCTACGCTTAAAGCCAATGCAGCGTTTGATTCAGACTGGTATCAATGCAGTAGCCACGAACTGCTCAAAGCCATACAAAACGTAGATGATAGCATCAATACTTTACTTTTTGTCAATCACAATCCAACAGTTAGCATGCTCATTGCAGAGCTTAGCCATACTCAACCTACTTGGATTACCGAAGGGGCTTGCGCACAAATTCAATTTGAAATAGATACTTGGCAAGGTCTTCAACATGGCTTAGGCGAACTCAAAGGTATTTATAATCCCGATTATTACAACAAATAAGCATTTTGCGCACTTCTTACTACTTGGATAGCCAAGTAGATTACTAAATTTATAAGTCTTTTTTGCGTAAATAATTTTATAAATGATTATATTTGCCTAAATCTATTAGACAATTTGGTAGTGTATAACAAGTAATGCTTAGAACTAACAGTTCTTTGAGAACTGTTAGTTTTGAAAGACTTTGAGCATTACATCTTTAAGACTACCGACAATTTGAGCATGCGCAACTTGGGCGTATCAAAACAGTCTAAAATTTTTAGGTAAAATTATTCTGTCATGTACTTAGAATTTTTATGATGAATACAACTGATGTACTGTGGCATTGGCTACAAGAGAAATTCATGGAAGCCGATAATCTTATCAAAGACGGTCATATCGCAGAGGCGGTGCGTATGCTGGAGTATATCGTAACCCATGCACCAGATTTTGGTAGGGCATATAACCACTTGGGTTGGATATACGAAACAAAATATCAAGATTTTGCACAAGCAGCAGATTATTATGAGTTGGCATTAGAAAAAGAACCAAGCTACTTGCCTACTTACTCTAATTATGCCGTACTGCTATCCACAACAAGACGTTTTGATAGACTCAAAGCAGTGCTTGAGCAGGGATTAGCGCAAGAAGGTATCAATACAGCGCGCATGTATAACGAATACGGACTAATGCAAGAGCTTCAGCACGATTATCAAGCTGCTATACAGTCCTATGAAGCCTCTATAAAAGATGATTTAGATATCGAAAGCATGCAAAGAAGCCTACAAGCTATCGAGCGATGTGAAGAAAAAATGAAATTTTCGGGCGGTTTTCATGCAAGTGATAGGTAGTCAAAACTTTTGTTGAAGTTGTGCGTTATATAATTGCTCAAACAGGGCTGTAAAAATCCTTCTTTTGAAGCACAAATTAAAACCTTAGAATTTTTTTAATCTTACAAACAAATACAAATTATGAGTTTAGTAAATAAACCCGCTCCTCGCTTTACTGCTGGGGCTGTTATCAATGGTGAAGAGATTGTAGATGGCTTCTCTCTCGAACAGTATATTGGCAAAAAATATGTAATCTTTTATTTTTATCCAAAAGATTTTACATTTGTATGCCCTACTGAAATATTAGCTTTTCAAGAAAAACTCGCAGAGTTTGAAAAAAGAGATGCTATTGTCGTAGGTTGCTCCACAGACACCGAAGAAACACATTTGGCATGGCTTAATACACCTAAAGATCAAGGCGGTATTCAAGGCGTAACTTATCCTATCGTTGCTGATACTGCCAAAACAATCGCTACAAACTTCGGTATTTTGGGGGGTGAGTACGACTACGACGAAGAAGGTAATTTGATTTTCAATGGCGCACCTATAGCATTGCGCGCTACTTTCCTCATCGATAAAGAAGGTATTATCAGACACGAAACCGTCAATAATTTCCCACTCGGACGTAATGTTGATGAAACACTACGCCTGCTCGATGCGCAACGCCACGTAGAAAAATATGGTGAAGTATGCCCCGCAGGCTGGTCAGAAGGAAAAGAAGCTATGCAAGAAAGCCGAGAGAGTGTAGCCTCTTACCTCTCTAAACTTTAAATAAAGTAGAAAAAAGCATAGATATGCTTTGCACAAAAACAAAAAACCTATAAAATAAAATCAAATCATTTTATAGGTTTTTTGTATGTTAAGCCTTAGCCGGCGTACGACAACTTTCCTAAACCTGCACAAAAATAATTACCAAGAACTTCTAAACTTATGCCTGCGTAAATATGAATTGCACCCGAATTATCTGAATTTATTTTTATTTTTTGGAACTATGATACTTTATTTGTAGTTTTGCATATAGTTCTTTCAAAAGGAAAGAATTTTACTGGGGCTGACCGGTTTTGACAACATGAGTAGATACGTGTATAAGCATGTCGGCTGCTGAAGAAAACAGCCGCAATCAAGTTTCTTCAAAAGACAAATGGCAATACACAGTATGCCATGGCTGCCTAATTGTAGATTACAGTAGGTAACCATTGTTCCTTGTGCGTCCACGCCTAGCCGACGCACTATTACGGAGCATCGACACATGCAGGGCTTAGTGTTTGTAGGGTTGTGATACAAACATGAAAATCAATCGCAAATACGGAAATTATACGGGTGGTTAGCACCTTTTAATTTCTCGACAATCTAAAAGACTAACTAAGCATGTAGAAAACACGATAGATGCCTTGCTTGGACCTGGGTTCGATTCCCAGCAGCTCCACTCAGTAACTTCAAAAAACCGATAAAATTTGTATGAATTTTATCGGTTTTTTTTATCGAAAAATAAATAGCAGTACAAGGCATTTTTAGGAACTTATTAGCCTATCAAAATGTAACATTTGTTAAAATTAAATGCTTTAACAATTATGTGTTTAACTGTTTTGGTATCCTGCGCCGTGTTTGCAGTCCTCACCAAAACACTAAACTACTGTTTTTAAACAATTTACATATTTGTAAAGTTTGTATATTACTCTACAAAAATAGTTACAGAACCTAAGCATTCAGATTCTACCCATAAATATAATGAAGCGTTCTATTCTTATTTTTTTATTCCTATCACTGCCCTTAGCGCAAACTACTGCGCAAGACTTAGCACCAGAATATTTAGACAAGGTAGCGACAAAACTACAGACAATCAACTACCTACAGCATGATAATATCACTGATTTATTAGAGGTGTGGAAACAAGCTGAAAGCTATTTGAGAGAAAAAAATATATACAAAAGCAAAAAAATGCTCAAAGCAGTATCCGAAAAAGTAAGCCCAACATCTCCCGTGCAAATCCTAATTACACAACGAATAGCTAACCTACATGCGCTTGACAATGAAATGGACACATACAAAGCGTATCAAAAACAGATTCTCTCTAAAGTTTATCAAATCCCCTGCCCGAAACGGTATTGGATACTAAGTGTTATATATGTGCAATTCAGGTTTGAAGCATCTGAACTCTTGAGCTTGTGGGAAAAAGATTACCTAAATACAAATAAAAATAATGAGTGTAAGCATACAGAGGCGTATTTACTCTTTATAAAATCCTTAGAAGCAGAAGATAATTTTAAGCCCTATGTAGCTATATTGCACCTTATCGAGTTGCAAAAATACAAAGAACAAAATCCTGATTTTAATGATATAGACGATTTTTTGTTGCACGGTCTTACTATGCTTTACTACGAAACCAAAGACTACGAAAATGCCATTGTATATTGGAAGCAGGCTCTCGATAAAATTAGCGATAAAAAAAATATTATCCAAGCACTTGGGCTTTACAATAACATTGGGGTGGCTTATCGCAATTTAGGACAAGCAGAAGAAGCTATACTTTACTTAGACAGCTGCATTGCTATGGCAAATTATGCCAGTAGTAATTTTTATAGCAATGCTTGGAAAGGTATCGCCCTCGACAATAAAGCGCAAATGTATGAAAAACAAAATGAGTACGCACAAGCTATAGCACACTACAAACAAGCTATAGAGTTTGTAAAAGCAAGTAAAGAAGAAAAAGAATTGCATTTTTTATATCTACATGCAATGAACTGCTATACGAGCATAGATAGCCTCACGCAAGCCCAATGCTATTATGACAGTTTAAATGCACTCTTAGATACCATTTCGCCATTAAGAGAACCTCTTTTTTATAAATATTATGCCAAATATAGCGCAGAGCTTTACGGAAAACAAGGGCACTACAAAAAGGCTTATCATTATTATCAAAACTACATAGCACGTGCCGATGCACAAAATATATCTGATGCTGATACTAAAGTTCAGAAAGCGCAAGGTAAGTATATGATGGAACAAAAAGAACAAGAAATTGCACTCCAACAAGAAACAATAAAACTACAAAAAAATTTACAGGTTTTAGGCACTATCATTACTATACTGCTCGTACTTTTTGTAGTATATCTTGTCTATAACAATAGGCAAAAACAAAAACTAAATACTGAATTAGCACAGCAACATCAAAAGGTAGTTTATGCTAATGAAGAAATTTCACAACAAGCCGAGGAGCTCAAAGTTGCAAACGAAAAACTTCAAGAACTCGATATTTTTAAAGACAATATGAGCAATATGATTGCACACGACATCAAAAATCCGCTCAATACTATTATATATCAAACCGATAAAAATAAAATAGAACAACAAGACAGAATGCAAATCAGACACGCCGGACTCCGCATTCTAAATTTAATCAATAATATGCTCGATGTGTATAAATATGATAAAGCTGAAATTCCATTACAAATTCAACAAATTGCACCCTACGACATAGCCACAGAAGCCATATTAGAGGTAGAGCTTGCTGCCCAAGCCAAAAATATTCAAATTCATTCTTATCTCAAACCCGATATTTTGCTCACAGCAGATAGCGAACTCACGCAGCGCATCATAACTAATATTTTACACAACGCCATAAAGTACAGTCCGAATAATGGATAAATAATCATAGATTACAAAATTGATGGAAACAAGCTTCTCATCTCGATAGAAGATGAAGGCATAGGCATTAGCAAAGCGCAACAACTACATATTTTTGAGCGTTATGCACAGGTTAATGCAAAAAACTACGGGTATATTCGCTCCACAGGCTTAGGATTAGCTTTTTGTAAAATGGCTATTGAAGCTCAAAATGGCAGTATTGGCGTAGTTTCGGAAGAAAATAAAGGAGCTAAGTTTTGGTTTAAGTTGCCTTATGCTGGTACAAAAGAAGGCATCGTTAGCATGCCTAAACAAAACAACAAACAAAATAAATTACAGCTATCTAAGCAAGATAAAGCCGTGCTAAAGACCTATCTACCCGCATTTAAAGCCGTCAAAATTTATGAAATTACAAGCATTCTCACACTTCTTTCCCAAATAGATAGCCAAAGTACGAATATTGATTTATGGAAAAATGCTATTCAAGATGCAACTTATCAAGCTGATAATAAGCAGTTTGAAGCACTTATAGAAGCTGTAAATACCCATTAGGAATTTATAAGTCTTAAATCATACTACTATACATTCGCTAGATAGAAATAACATTTCTTTGAGAGATGTTATTTCTAAGCCCTTTTTTCCATAGCGTAGGATTTGCAAACCTCACGATGCTATAGAAAATATTCATCATCTTATGAGCAAAATAAAAACCCACAAGAAAAATTCTTGTAGGTTTCAGTATAATCATCGTTACAATGAATAAAGTTGGGCAAGCAAAAATCTTAAGTATGATAGATTTACAATAAAAACTGGAAAATCTATGCTTCTAAGAAATAGCTTAATATCTCAAAAAATAAAACTAACAGTTTTGCAAAAACTGTCAGTTTTACTTTCTAATCTAGGCTATCGGCTTAAAAGAAACCGAGTTTGTTCTTATCGTAAGAGATAAGCATGTTTTTGTTCTGACGGTAATGGTTGAGCATCATCAAATGATTCTCACGCCCAAAACCAGATTTTTTGTATCCACCAAAAGGTGCGTGTGCGGGGTAGTTGTGGTAGCAATTTACCCAAACACGCCCAGCTTTGATAGCGCGCGGTACGGTGTAGAGTTCGTGTCCGTCTCTTGTCCAAACGCCTGCGCCAAGTCCGTAGAGCGTATCATTAGCAATTTCGATGGCTTCTTCCGTAGTTTTGAAAGTCGTAACCGAGGTAACGGGTCCGAATATTTCTTCTTGGAATACACGCATTTTATTATGTCCTTTGAAAATTGTAGGCTCGATGTAGTATCCGCCCTCAAGACCACTATTTTGATTGAAGGCTTTGCCACCAGTAAGAATTTCTGCACCTTCTTGTTTGCCAATATCAAAATAAGAGAGAATTTTTTCGCGTTGGTCATTAGAGGCCTGCGCACCCATCATAACGGTTTTATCAAGCGGATTACCCATTTTAATAGCCTTAGTACGTGCAATTACACGATCCATAAACTTATCATAAATGCTTTCGTGTACCAAAATCCGAGAAGGACAAGTACAGACCTCTCCCTGATTTAAGGCAAACATTACTGCGCCCTCGATACATTTATCCAAGAACTCATCATCAGCGTCCATGACTGAGGGGAAGAAGATATTAGGTGATTTACCACCGAGTTCCATTGTAGCAGGTATAAGGTTTTCTGAAGCATATTGCATAATGAGTCGCCCTGTAGTAGTTTCGCCTGTAAAGGCAATCTTACCAATACGGCTTGAGCTTGCGAGCGGCTTACCCGCTTCTACACCAAAACCATTGACAACATTCAGTACGCCTGGTGGCAAAATATCTTGAATAAGCTCCATGAGTACCATAATACTTGCAGGAGTTTGCTCTGCGGGCTTTACGATAGTGCAATTACCAGCAGCGAGTGCGGGTGCGATTTTCCAAGTCGCCATGAGAAGGGGAAAGTTCCAAGGAATAATTTGCCCTACTACGCCAATGGGTTCTTTAACATTGATAGAAACAGTATTAGCATCTAATTCGGCAATACTACCTTCTTCAGCGCGAATTACACCAGCAAAATAACGAAAATGATCGACGCAAAGGGGAAGGTCAGCAGCCAGTGTTTCTCTTACAGCTTTGCCATTATCTACGGTTTCTACTCTTGCAAGGTATTCAAGGTTTTGCTCAATGACATCTGCAATTTTGAGCAATAGGTTTGAGCGTTCGGTAGCGGAAGTATGATTCCAAGTTTTGGCAGCTTCGTGTGCAGAGTCAAGTGCCATCTCGATGTCTTCTTTCGTAGAGCGAGCTACTTTTGTAAATGGTTTGCCATCGAGCGGTGAAATCGCATCGAAATATTGACCATTAGCAGGTGGGACAAATTTACCACCGATAAA
Source organism: Bernardetiaceae bacterium (assembly GCA_020832465.1). Classification (GTDB taxonomy): domain Bacteria; phylum Bacteroidota; class Bacteroidia; order Cytophagales; family Bernardetiaceae; genus JAFIER01. The sequence goes on along the minus strand of JAFIER010000039.1, from coordinate 60,626 downwards.
ATTGTCATACTTTTCTTTAAATTCAGGTCTTGCCAATACTGTTGTGGCTTCTGCGGTTTGTTCCATGATAATTAAGATGTGTGTTTATAATGTGTGAATAAAATATCTGTTTTGATATGATACAAACTTACAAAATAAAAAAATATATTTATTGCAAAATTCTACCATAATCATATCAATATCCTACCTTTTCAGTATAATTATTCTGTTTTTCAAGATTTTATCTATATAGGCTGGTATTTTCAGTTGTAAAAAAATGTAAGGCTCATTTTTTTTGCAAAACTAAGCATAGTTTGTATTATGTTTCTTTGAATTTTTGTATATTGCTTTTATCAATAGCTATGCAAGAAATTTTAGCCAATTAAGTTTTTAGATTTTATGCAAAATCATCATCAAGCAGGAAGAGAAGGCGTAAAAGCTGCAAGTGCAATATATGATGTTGTTTTTAAATATTTAATGGACGACTTAGAAATAGCCAAACAGATTATTTCTATCATTTTAGGCACAGAGGTTATATCGCTCAAACCTCGTACAAAAGAGTACTCTAAAAAAATTCAAAAAAATACAGAGAATTCTAAACTATCAGGTTCAGCAAGTATCTCACAACGTACTTCTTTAACCATAGCGCGTCTTGATTTTTCGGCTGAGATACGAACTGAAGAGGGCATGCAAATCGTTGTAATAGAAATACAAAAAGCACATCGTCCTGATGAAATCATGACATTTAGGAATTATATAGGTAGGCAGTTTCAAGATGAGCAGGCTTATGTAATCAAAGAACGAAAAAATGGTATAGAATACAAAGTAGGGCTACCCATTATTGGTATTTACTTTTTAGGAGACGGGCTCGAAACTTTAGAAAATACGCTCGCTTTACAGATCGATACAACTTGTAAAGATATGCACAGCGGCACTTATTTAACCCTTAAAGAGCCTTTTGTTGATAGCCTTACTACAAAAATTTACATATTTAACCTGCCTGCTATTCGAGATAAATCCCTATGGCGTGACGAGTTAGATATGCTTTTGAGCCTTTTTGATAGGCGTATTAGAGATAAAGAAGAAAAATTTTTTCTTCTTAGTTTAAACGAATTAGACTACGCCGAAACTTTACGTCCAATAGTCAATCGTTTAATTACTGCATTTCAAGACACCCAAATCAAAGAAAAAATGGAACAAGAAAACATGTTATTCAACGATTTTCAAACCTACGAAAATCAAATCGAGAGACTCAAAAATCAAGTTGCCAAAATAGAATCTGAAAAAGAAAAAATACTGCACGAAAACATAGAGACAGGACTAATCCTGAAGCAATTGAAAGAACAAATAGCACTGGAAAAAAAGCGTTTAGCGGAAAAAGAGGCAACTACATTTCAAGAAAAACTACGCCGAGAAGAAGAGCAAAGACTCCGAGAAGAAGAGCAAAAGCTCCGAGAAAAAGAGCAAAAACGCAGAGAAGAGGAGCAAAAACGCAGAGAAGAAGAGCAAAGACGCTTCATTGAGTTTTTATATAGCAGTACTTCAAAAAACTTGGATTTAATACAAGAAATTACAGGTTTTGAGCAAGAAGTTATTCAGAAAATTATTCAAGAAATTGAAGCCGCGCCTAATAACGATGAAAACTCGGACAAAAAAGATTAGCCTACGCATTTAGCCATGCAAAGCAATAGTCCTTTATATGCAATAACAACACAAACACAACACAATTATTTTACACACACAAAATTACACAAATTATGGATTACACCGCTGCCAAAGATGCACTCATGCAAAATTATGAGGCATATACCGAACAAGACCAATTAATATGGCAGATGCTCTACGAGCGTCAGCAAAAAGTACTGCCAGGGCGAGCTGCACAAGCCTATTTTGATGGCATAAAAAAAGTAGGATTTAAGCCCAACGAAATTCCAAGATTTGAAGAGGTAAACGAACAGCTCAAAGCAGCTACAGGCTGGAGCCTCACCGTTGTACCAGGGCTAATTGATAACAAGCCATTTTTTGAATTTTTAGAAAATAAGCAATTCCCCGCTACTACTTGGTTGCGCAAAATGGAACAGCTCGATTACCTCGAAGAGCCTGATATGTTTCACGATGTATTCGGACACGTACCTATTCTTACGAACCACGATTTTTGTGCCTTTTTAAAAGCTTTAAGCGGTATGACCTTAAAACATATCGGAAACGACGATGCCATTGAGTTTGTCTCACGATTATATTGGTACACCGTTGAGTTCGGACTTATCAATGACGCAGATGGCTTACGTATATATGGTGCAGGAATTTTATCTTCACCTGGTGAGTCCGTCTATAGTGTTGAAAGCGATATTCCACAGCGCGTACCTTATGATGTTAAAGAAATTATGCATACACCTTATATCAAAGACCGTTTTCAAGAAAAATATTTTGTCATTGATTCCTACAGACAGCTTTTTGAGTCCGTTGCAGAAATTGAAGCTACACTCGAAAATATGCTTGTTACAGCCTAAGCAATTAGTGAAATCTATGCTATAACGTATGAAAAAATAACCTAAGAAGGCGGCATTTTATATGGATTCGGTAGTATAAGCTTATATATCCCAAAAACTACGCTCGCCCTGTTTGACACCTACATCAAACACCAACTGTAGTGTAGTTTCAAAATGCGCCCCCTTGAGAAAGCAAACCTAAAAGATAGGAATAGTGCCTATTTTTTAGGTTTGTTTTATTTACAGCATGGTGGGCAACCTCAAGTTTAGCTTTTTTTGAGAAAACAAAAAGCTATGATTTTTTTTTATCTTTGTAGTTATATTTCAAAACCTCAGAATTATTGATAACATTATGCAAAACAAGAAAAAATGGCTAATCTTAGGTGCAATATTTATTGTACCCATATTTTTTATTATATTGGTATATTCTGGTGAAAACGAATACACAACACTAGATATTTATTACGATTTACGCAATCCAGAATTTGACCCAGGCTTTATTGAAGCTAATGATTGTGAGCCTAATTTTAAGGATAGTGTGCATCATGTACGTCATTTTGAACTTATCAATCAAGATAGCCAGCAAGTGAAAGAAGCTGATATGCGAGGTAAAATCTATGTAGCAAATTTTATTTTGACTCGCTGTACGCAAAATATTTGTCCACAAATGTCCTCAGAATTAGTACGTGTGCAGGAAGCATTCGGAGAGCGTGAAGATGTTAGAATTGCTTCTTTTAGCATCGACCCCGAGCACGATACACCCTATAAATTGCGCAAATATGCAGCCCTTTATAAAGCAAATACAAAGCATTGGATGTTTTTTACAGGCGAAAAAGAGCAAATTCATCAGCTTGCCAAATGTAGCTATTTTATAGCCATTGAAGATGGCGGAAGCTACGCCTCCTTAGACCACTCCGACCGTTTTATATTGATAGATAAAGAAGGGAAAATTAGAGGGTATTACAACGGCACAAGCAGGCAAGATGTAGATAGACTAATTAACGAATTGCAACTACTGATGCGTGAGTATGAAAGAAAAGCCTAAAATAAATCATACGACTAAACATTTAACAACCAGTAATAACATTTTTTTGAGAAATGTTATTACTAAGCTCATTTTTCCATAGCGTGGTAGGGTCTGCAAACCCCACTACGCTATGGAAAAATGTATTATAGTGGTCTGGAAAATAAATAATCAATCCTATCACAAGCTATACACAATACTGCCCGCAAGGCTTATTATTTGTAGCCTGATTTTCAAAACTTATAGGTTTTAACTCATAGCTTTATGCACAACAACTATTACTTTTTAGCCCCTTTAGCAGCAACACTTCATCGCCATTTGAAGGGGCTTGCATTAAGCGCTTGCTTTAGCCAAGATAAGGACGAACTTATCATGGGTTTCTCTAATCCTGACCGTGAATTTTGGATAAAGGCTTCACTCCGCCCAGAAGCTGCCTGTCTTTCTTTTCCTGAAAATTTTGCACGTAAAAAGCGTAATAGCATAGACCTTTTTACGCAAGCTCAAGATTTACTCGTCGAGCAAGTAAAAGTTTTTCAGAACGAACGCGCCTTTGCTATTCGCTTAGAAGAAGGTTTTACTTTTGTATTTAAAATGTATGGGCGTGCTTCCAATATTTTACTTTTTGAGGGCAATGAGGTCTCTGATATTTTTCAAAAAAAATTAGATAATGACTGGGAGGAAAACCTGAATTTTGACCGCCCCATCGAGCAAACTTTTGAATATTTTAAAAGCAATGGTTTAAATAAAACTTTTCCTACCTTCGGAAAAATACTCAAAGCCCAACTTGCTATAAGTCAAGAAGAGCCTGCAGAAGAGAGCTGGCATAAAATCCAAAATATGCTCAAGACGATAGCAAAACCAACTTTTTATATTACAGAAGACAAAGACGGCCTGCCCGCCTTGCGTCTTTGGAAAGAAGAGGGCACACTCTGCCAGACACAAGACCCAATAGAAGCTGCAAACTTCTTTTATCGCCATTTTATTAGCTGTTATGCCATTCAAAAAGAACGACAGGCGCTGCTTAAAAGTCTTGAGAAAAAGGTAAATCAAGCACAAAATTATATCAATAAAAATAGCGAAAAACTCGAAGAACTCATACACGAAAGTCGCCACGAGGAGATTGGCCATATTATTATGGCAAACTTGCACCTGATTGATAAATACAAAAAAGAGGTCGAACTTTTTGATTTTTATAAAAACCAAAACATCAAAATCAAACTTAAAAGCAATATTTCACCCCAAAAAAATGCCGAAAATTATTACCGAAAGGCCAAAAATCAGAAAAAAGAAATTCGAAAATTAGAAGAGAATATCGCAAAAAAAGAACGAGAGGTCAGCAAACTAAACTCGCATATTCATAAAATTCAAGACATTGAATCGGTGCGCGAGCTTCGCAAATATGCCAAACAGTATCAACTCTCAGCAGTCGCATCACAGCAAAGTCAAGAAGGCTTACCTTTTCGAGTTTTTGAGTATCAAGATTTTCAAATTTGGGTAGGAAAAAATGCAGTTAATAATGATTTGCTCACACAAAAATATGCTTATAAGGAAGACTTATGGCTTCACGCCAGAGGTGTACCCGGCTCTCACGTCGTGATTAAATATCGTGCGGGCAAGGATTTTCCACCTGCCTTGATAGAAAAAGCTGCGGCTTTAGCTGCTTATTACTCCAAACTCAAAACAGATTCTTTATGCCCCGTTATTTGCACACCCAAAAAAAATGTAAGAAAACGCAAAGGCGGCTTACCAGGAGAAGTAATCGTAGATAGAGAAGATGTTTTGATGGTAGAACCTAAACCTTGGGACGCTTGATTTAACGATTTACAGCTTCTAAAAGTTGCTTTGCCTGCTTTTTAGCCTCTTCTAAAGTTTCTACTTTGATCGTAATGAAGTCTTCTTGCTTGCTTTGCTTAATCTGTTCGAAAAGCTCTTCTACAGCAAGCCGCCCCATAAAATCTTCAGCATCAATATAAATCTCGGCAAGTAAGCCGTGTTTGATAAGATGCGGATACCAAATCTGGGTTGAATACTCATAAATATCTTCCGAAGCAGACTCGAGTTTGCTATGGTCGGAAATCAAAATTTGAATATTATGCTCTGGTACATAAGTAAGACAAAACTCAAGGACTCGCATAACCTCAGGATCGTTAGCCTCGTAAAATCCCTTATAGTATCCAAGCATACAATGCGGAACTTTACTACTCAGATTATAAAGAATCGCATTTTTGTTGTCAAAGATTTTTTCCATATCATTCAACTTACTACTCTATTTCTTGTAAAACCCTTACAAAGTGTTGCGCTTGCTTCAATGCTTCTTCAACATCTTGTACTTTAATAGTTACGAGTTCGCTTGCTTTTTCGTTTACTTTTAAGAACATTTCTTCAATAGACAAGCTACCCGTAAAATCTTGCGAATCGACATAAATTTCTACTTTCAAACCGCCACCAATAATCCGCGGATACCACGTATTATCCAAATAATCTAACATAGCCTGTGGTAGCACTTCTACCTCTGCATGATCAGATATCAATACTTTGATTTGATGTTGCTCTACGTAATCAAGGCAAAAATTTAAAGCCTCTATTGCTTTTGGGTTATTTAACTCGTAAAATCCTTTCCAATAAGCGAGTAGGCAATGACTAATATCTTCTGCTTCTAAATCGTAGAAAAGCCCGAATGGATTTTTAAATACTTGCTTCATATCCAAACAACGGAAAGACCGCTTTTAATGTTCACTAAAAACAGTTTTTTGCTACTTTTTTAAGCGGCATAAAAAAAGGCACAACAAGAAATTTTCTTGTTATGCCTTTGAGTGCTCACAGAGCGAGTCGAACGCTCACGGGCTTGCGCCCACCACCCCCTCAAGATGGCGTGTCTACCAATTCCACCATGTGAGCTGTTAGAATAGTAGTTTTGTGATCCCGCTGGGACTCGAACCCAGGGCCCTCTCCTTAAAAGGGAGATGCTCTACCAACTGAGCTACGGAATCATAATCTTTGTTATTTATTTGCTTTTTAAGGATTCTTTCCCTTAATTGCAATGCAAAGGTACAACACATTTTTTTATTATGCAAGCAAAACTGACAAAAATCTTTATTTTTTTGATATTTTTTCTATTTTCGTTACCTGCGAAATCAGAAAATACTGATTATGAGTTGCTCATGCACAGAGCAGATTCACTTTTTAATCAAGAGCTTTATATAGAAGCAGGCAGGCTCTACGAAGAGATATATCTCAACGCTCGTATGTATAGTCCTAAGATGTTTTTACATTTGGCTTACATTAAAGAAGCATCTACCAACTACCCTCAGGCCCTGTATTATTTGAGCCTGTATTATAAAACAAGTCCAGATGTAAAAGTCTTAGAAAAGATAGAAAAAATAGCTAAGGCTCAAAAAATAGAAGGCTATGCTTATACAGATGCCGCTTACTTTGATACGCTTTTGCGCCGCTATCATCATTACTTATGGGCAGTGCCCTTTAGTTTAGCTTTGATATGGCTCTTTGTTATGTTTTTTAAACGCAGATTGAGCGTGCGCAAAGTTATTGCCTTTACGGCTTTTCTCTTACTTTTTGGTTTTTTCTACAACTGGCGCAGTACGCCTAAGGATTATATCATATTACACGAAGCACCAGCCACCTTAATGCACGCCCCCTCTGCCGCCTCCCAAGTAGAAACACAACTGCATAAAGCAGGGCATAGGCTCGAACTCTTAGGGCAAACAGATATTTGGTACAAAGTACGATGGCAGGATAAAAAACTATACATACGCAAACACAATGCGCTCGCGCTTAGCCTTTAAATTACTAATAACTGATTCGCTTTAAGCGACTCTTCAATGTATTTAAAGGTAGTGAGTATCTCGACTTTATTATCGATTAAAGCTACTGTATGTTCGTAATGCGCTGAAGGTTTTTTGTCCTCCGTGCGGATAGTCCAGCCATCAGGTTCTTGGACTACATTTTCTTTGCCAAGGTTAATCATAGGCTCAATAGCGAGTACCATACCATTTCGAAGTTTGTCTCCTTTGCGTCTTCTGCCATAATTAGGTACTTCGGGGCTTTCATGTAATAATTTGCCGACACCATGCCCTACGAGTTCTCTGACCACACCATAGCCTCTTTGCTCGGCATAACGCTGGATAGCAAATCCAATATCGCCTGTTCTATTGCCTTTTTTAAATTCTTTGATACCTACATAAAGAGATTCTTTGGTAGCGGTAAGCAGTGCTTTTACCTCTTCTGAAATCTCACCAATAGGATAGGTATAAGCAGAGTCGGCATGATAACCATTAAAAAAAACACCACAATCTATAGATACAACATCACCGCTTTTGAGTTCATACTTACCTGGTATGCCGTGAACTACGACTTCGTTGATAGACATGCAAAGTGTGGCGGGGAATCCGTTGTAGTTTAAAAACGAAGGGGTTGCTTTATGGTCGTGAATAAACTCATAAGCGACTTTATCTAATACTTTCGTGGCAACGCCCTCTTTAACATATTTTGCTACTTCACCGTGCGCTTTTCCAAGTAGAATTGCGCTATGCCGCATCATTTCGATATCATGAGGCGTTTTAAGATAGATTTTGTCTCCTGATTTTCTCATTATTACCTTAGCGTATAAGTTTGGGTTTGTACTTTTAGCCTGTTTGATTTAGGCTATCAAAGTTTATAATAAAACAAGCAAAGCAGAGGTAATTTCGTCTCAAGAACGGGAATTACAATGCTTTGCTTATCTTATAATAGGGCTATTTCATTCAAGATGGAAAAGCCTTAGGTATATTTTTACCATTATGAACAAACCATAGCATAAGCTTGGCTCTTAATTCCTTGTTAAGGTTCCATAATAGCTTGTTTGTTTCGTCCTTTTCGTTTATCGGTAGCCATGAGCGTTTCATATTTTTGCATCAAAAGGTGGCTATCTATTTGCTGTACGGTATCGAGGACAACACCTACCATAATGAGTAGCGATGTACCTCCATAAAATTGCGAGAATTGCATACCTACACCAAAGTAAGCGGCGATGGCAGGCAATACTGCTACAGCAGCGATAAATAAGGATCCAGGTAGTGTAATTCGGTCTATGATTTTACCGATATATTCAGCGGTTTCTTCACCAGGTTTTACGGTCGGGATAAACGTACCATTACGATTCATGTCCTCTGCAATTTGTTGCGGGTTGATCGTAATAGCGGTATAAAAGAACGTAAATACAATAATGAGAATAGCAAAAACTACGTTATACTCCCAGGTGGTAAAATCGGAGAATGCTTGCATGATATAGTCTGCACCCGATGTATTTTCACCTTGAAAAGCCGTAGCAATCAATGGAGGGACGAACATCAACGACTGTGCAAAAATGATAGGCATAACTCCGGCGGCGTTTACACGCAGCGGTATATACGAACGCTGCCCGCCACCTACCACCTGCTTGCGCGAACGCCCAGCGACTTGCTTGGCATTCTGCACGGGGATAGGACGCACGGCTTGCGTAATTAGCACAACCCCCATAACGACAAGGAATAAAGCAAGCAACTCTAATGTAAAGAGAAGCACACCATCAAAGCCACGTGAAGCCCCTTCTGCCCAAAGCGCACCAGGAAAACGAGCGATGATACCTATCATAATGAGCATTGAAATACCGTTTCCAACACCTTTGTCTGTAATTTTCTCACCAAGCCACATACAGAATATTGTACCTCCTGTAAGAATAATCATAGAAGAGAACGTAAACATGAATGAACCCACTTCGGGCGATATAGCATCAATAGGAATCGTTCCTTTGATATAGGCTACGGATTGCCCAAGTGTAATCAATATCGTGAGTACTCTTGTGATTTGGGTGATACGCTTTCTACCAGATTCGCCTTCTTTCTGTAATTTTTGAAAGTAGGGCAGTGCTACTGTAAGTAGCTGAATCACGATAGATGCGGAGATGTATGGCATGATACCCAGCGCAAAAACGGAGGCGCGATTGAACGCACCACCGAGCAGGAGGTTAATCATGTCTAGAAAGCCGCCTTGTCCGGTTTCGAGCTTATTAGGATCGACCCCCGGCAAGACAATAAACGAGCCGAGCCTGAAAATTGCCAATAGCCCTACGGTGAGTAGCATGCGCTGTCTCAAGTCTTTTAGTTCTTTGGCAACGAAAATATTTTTCAGCTTTTCGATGTATTTTTTCATCACTCTTCCTTCAGTAGTAAATAATCAATAAACGCAGCTACAAACGAGCTGCGTTTTGGCATTTTTAAAGAACAGTTGCCGAGCCACCCGCTGCTTCGATAGCAGCACGCGCGGACGCTGAGAATGCGTGGGCTTTGATTTGTAGTGCTGAGTCGCAACTACCTCTACCCAATACTTTCACAAGGTCTTTCTTACCGACGAGTCCATTTTGACGTAATACGTCATAGTCAATTTCGCTTAAGCCTTTAGCAGCTGCGAACTCTTGAATAGTATCTAAATTGATGGGCTTATAAGCCACACGATTCGGGTTTTTAAATCCGAACTTAGGAATACGACGCTGTAAAGGCATCTGCCCGCCCTCAAAACCTTTCTTTTTTGAGTATCCTGAGCGCGATTGTGCACCTTTATGCCCTCTTGTAGAGGTTCCGCCTTTTCCTGAACCTTGACCGCGTCCGATTCTTTTTCGTTTTTTTGTCGAACCGAGGGCGGGTTTAAGCGTATGAAGTTTCATAATATATCCTTAGGTTTGAGACCTTTGTCTGTGATATAACGATAAAAAAGCGTATTAGATTTCTTCGACCTTCACTAAATGTGAAACTTTTCGTATCATACCTTCTATGGAAGGAGTGAGCTGATGCTCTACGCTTCTGTTTATTTTGCCTAATCCGAGTGCTTCAATAGTAAGTACTTGATTTTTAGGTCTTTTGATAGTGCTTCGCACTTGGGTAATTTTCACCTTTTGCATAATAAATCACTTTCGGATTTTGAATTAGCCATTAAAAACATTGCTCAATTTTACGCCACGCTCTTGTGCGATTACCCTTGCATCTCGCATTCTTTTGATTGCATCAAAAGTAGCTCTTACTACGTTATTAGCGTTTGAAGATCCCTGCGATTTGGCAAGTACATTTTTTACGCCAGCAGCTTCAAGAACGGCTCTGGCGCCTCCCCCTGCAATAACACCAGTACCTGGCGATGCGGGTTTGAGCATTACTTTGGCAGCCCCAAATTTTCCTATGATTTGATGGGGGATTGTATCTTTAATCAAAGGCACTTTGATTAAATTTTTCTTGGCATCATCAGCACCTTTACTGATTGCGCTTGTAACCTCGTTAGCTTTACCGAGTCCGTATCCTACTACGCCTTCGCCGTCTCCCACTACAACAAGTGCAGAGAAGCTGAATCTACGACCGCCTTTTACAACTTTAGCGACTCTTCGGATAGTAACTACTTTCTCTTCGAGGTTTAATTCGCTTGCTTTTACCGATTTTATTTTTCCGGACATAATACGAGTGTTAAGTCAGTTTCGATATTTATTATCATATAAAATTTAAAACTCGAGACCGCCTTCTCTTGCACCTTCTGCAAGGGCTTTGATATTACCGGCATAAAGGTATCCGCTACGATCAAAAACGACGGATTTTACGCCTTTTTCAGTGGCGCGTTCGGCGAGCAATTTGCCTACCTTTGTCGAGAGTTCTTTATTGAGCGTTTGCTCTTTAGTGAGATGCCATAGAGATGCGCTTGCAAGCGTATGTCCTTTTACATCATCAATAATTTGCGCATAAATAGCTTTATTGCTACGGAAAATAGAAAGTCTAGGTCTTTCAGCAGTTCCTTGTATTTTTCTGCGCACGCGGCGTCTGATGCGCCAGCGTCTGTCTTTTTTACTTAGTGCCATATTTTTATGGTTTGTATTGAAAATTGATATTAGGCTATGCTAATCTGCCAATTTTCAGAAATTATCCAAGTATTTAAAAAATTATTTACTAGCACTTTTACCTGCTTTGCGTCTGACTTGCTCGCCGAGGAAGCGCACACCTTTGCCTTTGTAAGGCTCGATTTTACGCAATGCTCTGAGCTTAGCGGCTACGTGCCCAATAAGTTGCTTGTCAGCACTTTCCAAAGTAATAATAGGTGCTTTACCTTTAGGGGTTTCTGCGCTTACAGTTACTTCGGGCGGTACTTGCATCAAGATATTGTGCGAGTATCCGAGGGATAAGTCTAAGACTTGCCCGTTGGCTACGGCTTTATAACCTACACCTACGAGTTCGAGTTGTTTTTTGTACCCTTCGGTTACGCCTGTTACCATATTTTGTATAAGGGAGCGGTATAGCCCGTGCATAGCACGATGGCGTTTCTGCTCTGTAGGTCTTTCGACGATAAGCTGCCCATCTTCCTGCTTGACAGTCATGTCAGCGTGATATTGCTGCTCGAGTTCGCCTTTTGCACCTTTTACCTTAATCGTATGGTTGGCGTCATCTACCGTTATTGTTACACCGGCAGGGATTTCTATCGGTTGTTTTCCTATTCGTGACATAAGAGGCTGCGTATTGAGTAACTCACAAAATTATTGTGTAATGTTGTTGGCACGCACAAATTAGTAAACAAAGCATAAAACTTCGCCACCGACATTTTGCGTACGTGCTTCTTTGTCGGTCATAACCCCTCTTGAAGTAGAAATTACGGCTATACCGAGACCGTTGAGTACGCGCGGCAACTCATCGGCTTTACAGAATCGTCTTAATCCAGGACGGCTAATTCGCTCAATTTGCGTAATAGCCGGTGCTTTTGTAGCCGGATTATATTTGAGCGCAATTTTAATTTGGCTCTTGACCTCTTTATCGTCAAATTTATATCCGTGGATATAACCTTTTTCGTAGAGGATTTTTGTGATTTCTTTCTTCAAGTTAGAAGCGGGTATTTCCACGATTCTGTGTCGGGCTTTCAGCGCGTTTCTAATTCGGGTCAAATAATCTGCTATCGGATCGGTGATCATTCCCTTATAGAAATTTAAGTATATATAAAAACACCAAAATAAAAAGGTCTTTCAAACTTTGCACCTTACCTGTTGTTAGCTTGGGTATTTTTACGCTTTTTTTGGCGTATAAACCTTAGCATAGGCAAAGTTACATAAATTATTAGACATACAAAATATAAGTTTTCGCAAAAGCATTTGCTTTTGTTACCAGCTTGATTTTGTAACTCCGGGGATCTTGCCCTCAGAGGCTAGCTTTCGGAAAGCTACGCGTGAGATACCAAAACGTCTCATATATCCTTTTGGTCTTCCAGAGAGTCTGCATCGGTTATGCAATCTTACTGGTGAAGAGTTTTTGGGCAGTTTGTCAAGAGCAATTTGTGCATCAACATCGCCGTTTTTAGCGAGTTTTTTGAGTGCTGCTCTTTTTTCGGCATACTGCGCTACGAGTTTTTCACGTTTTGCTTCTCTTGCAATAATGGATTTCTTAGCCATAATTCAAATGGGTTTATATCAGTTTTTAAATGGTAATCCCATTGCCTTGAGCAAAGCGAGTGCTGCTTCATCAGTATCGGCAGTAGTAACAAATGTAATATCCATACCAGAAATTTGCTTGACTTTGTCAATAGATATTTCAGGGAATATAATTTGCTCCTTGATACCGAGTGTATAGTTGCCTCGCCCGTCAAAACCTTTATCACTAATGCCTTGAAAGTCGCGTACACGCGGCATGGCAACAGTGGCAAGACGGTCTAAGAATTCATACATACGGTCCCCTCTTAGGGTAACACGAGTACCGATGGGCATGCCTTCTCTCAACTTAAAGTTAGAGACTGATTTTTTGGCATAAGTAGGCACGGCTTTTTGTCCGGCAATCATAGAGAGTTCGTCAGCAGCGACATCTACGAGTTTTTTATCACTTACGGCTTGTCCTACACCACGGTTGATGCAAATTTTGACAAGACGTGGGACTTCCATGACGTTACTGCAGTTGAGCTTCTCTTTCAGCTGCGGGATTATTTCGTTATAATACTTTTCTTTGAGTCTGGGTTTTGCCATGACATTGTATAACGTTATGCTTCTGCACTTGCAAAAGCGTGTGTGTGAACGAAATTATTCTACAATTCTTTTAGTATCCTTAAATACGCGCTCGAGCTTTCCAGTTTCTGCATTTTTTTGTCTTTTGACTCTTGCAGGTTTTCCAGTCTCGGGGTTTATAACCATAAGGTTACTAATATGAATAGGGGCTTCTTTCTCCTGTACGCCTCCTTCAGGATTTTCAGCAGTAGGTTTTACGTGTTTGTACACGATGTTTACTCCTGCTACAATTGCACGATTTTTTTCAGGGATGACCTTACTTATTTCGCCTACATCGCCTTTATAGTTTCCAGCAATAATTAGCACTTGGTCGCCTTTTTTGACGTGCAATTTGTTAGGTTTTCTTGTTTTTTTCGCTTTCATGATGCTTATCGCTTCAATGCGCATTTACAGCACTTCGGGTGCAAGTGAAACAATTTTCATAAATTTTTTCTCGCGCAATTCGCGCGCTACGGGTCCGAAGATACGCGTACCTCTTGGCTCGTCTTGGTTGTTGAGCAAAACTGCTGCATTTTCTTCAAAACGGATATAAGAACCGTCTTTTCTTCTGATAGCAGTTTTAGTTCGAACTACGACGGCTTTAGAGACCGTACCTTTTTTGATATTGCCTGATGGCATAGCAGACTTAACCGTTACTACGATTTTGTCGCCTACGCTTGCATATCTTTTGCCCGTACCGCCCAATACACGAATGCAAAGGACTTGTTTAGCGCCGCTGTTATCGGCTACATTAAGTCGGGATTCTTGTTGTATCATCGCTCTTTTTGCCTTGAATAATAATAAATAAAATACAAAAACAAGCTAAAATTACTTTGCTCGCTCGATAATTTCTACGAGCCTCCAGCGCTTGCGCTTGCTGAGCGGTCGGGTTTCCATGATTCTTACGCGGTCTCCGATATTACAAGAATTTTCGGGATCATGCGCTAAGAATTTTTTTGAACGTCTCAAGAACTTCCCGTAAAGGGGGTGCTTGATACGACGCTCTACTTCTACGGCAATCGTTGCTTGCATTTTGTTACTTGTAACGATGCCTACACGCTCTTTGCGTTGATTTCTGGGCTTAGTTTCTTCCATGAGACTCCGTCAATTTAAAGATGTAATTAGGCACTTTGCTTTGCATTTGCCTTGCTACGTGCGCCCATTTCGGTTTTGATGCGTGCAATAAGCCTGCGCATACTGCGAATCCGCATAGGGTTTTCGATGGGCGTGAGTGCGTGTGCAAATTCTAAACGTTTCAAGAGTTTTGTATGCTCTTGGAGCTGTGCTTTCAACTCTTCGTCTGAAAGCGCTCTTACTTCTGATGGTTTCATAATCATTTTAAAGATTTAGCGGTTAGTAAATCATTAACCGACATAATCAACTCTTACAACAAACTTGGTAGTAACCGGCAACTTCTGAGCGGCAAGGCGTAATGCTTCGCGTGCTTGCTCCTCGTTTACGCCTGTTATTTCGAAAAGAATACGTCCGGGCTTAATGGGAGCTACCCAATATTCTGGCGCACCTTTACCTTTACCCATACGAACCTCTGCGGGCTTTTTCGTAATAGGTTTATCAGGAAAAATACGTATCCAGACCTGTCCTTGACGTTTCATAGAACGAGTAACGGCGATACGAGCTGCTTCAATCTGACGTGAAGTAATCCATCCGGGCTCCATTGTCTTGATTGCAAAGTCACCGAAAGCAATACGATGCCCACGTTGTGCAATGCCACGTGTGCGATTGACTTCCTTATGTCGTTTTCTAAACTTGGTGCGTTTTGGCTGTAACATAACAATCTGTTTTATGCTCTGTAAAAAGAGCCATGCGACACTTTACGCATACGAAATAAAAGGACAATAAAATTAACTGCCCAAGCATTTCTGCGTAGATTCTAAAATCCTTTGTAAACAAAAAAAAGTTTTGACTTTTCTAAGCGGGACTGTTATCCATGTCTTTTTTATGGATATAGTATCCCAAAGGGGAATGCAAAGGTAATCATATTTTTTTAAAAATCAAACATATACGCAAAAAAAAACTTTTTTTTAGCTTTTTTTTTTCAACACAGTAAATTCATTCAAATAAAAACACTCTTTTATGCTACTTATTACTATTTTTTTTGCTAAATTTATCGCTACTTAAAAATTGTGGAATCTATCCATCCTAACTATTTAAAGTTTATGCACTTACTCATGGATTTAGGTCCGCTCAAAGATATGGTTATTATCTTGGGTGTCTCGATGATTGTTATCTTAATACTATCCAAAATAAAGCTCCCTACAATTATAGGCTTTCTTGCCGCAGGTATGCTTGTAGGCCCTTATGGAGCAAAACTTGTAGCTAATGACCAGCAAATTGAGCTTTTAGCAGAGGTAGGCGTTATTTTACTACTATTTTCCATCGGTCTTGAATTTTCATTAAGCAATTTGATGCGTATCAAAAAAGCTGTATTTCTAAGTGGTTCATTACAAGTGGGGCTTACGATACTTGCTTTTTTGGGTTTAGCCTACGTTTTTGGATACGATTATTTACCTATTGCTGTATTTATAGGCTTTGTTTTTTGTTTGAGTAGTACGGCTATTGTTTTGAAGCTATTACAAACAACGGGGCAGATCGGTACAATTTATGGGCAGGTTATCTTAGCCATTATGATTTTTCAAGATATTGCTGTTGTGCCGATGATGCTTATTACCCCTATGCTTATGGGCGGTACAGATGATTTAGGTACTGAATTGCTTATTTTGGCTGCAAAAGTAGCTGCTGTATTAGTTTTATTAGTAGTCAGTGCACGTTACATTGTACCTCGTTTGCTTTTTGAGATTGCCAAAACGCGTAGCAAAGAACTCTTCATAACCTTTGTAGTTGTTATGTGCTTTGCCGTAGCATGGCTCACTAATGAAGCGGGTTTATCGCTTGCCTTAGGTGCTTTTTTAGCAGGCTTAGTCATTTCTGAATCTGAATACAGCCACGAAGCTGCGGGTTATATCTTACCATTTAAAGAAGTTTTTACCAGTATTTTCTTTGTGTCTATAGGAATGCTCTTAGATTTGAGCTTTCTTTGGGCAAACCTACTGCCTATTTTGGGGCTAACAGTCTTAACTATGATTATTAAATGTATCATTGGTATTATTGCTGCTCGCGCCCTTAGTGTTACACCGAAGACCGCCTTGATGGTCGGTTTATCTATATGTCAAGTGGGTGAGTTTGCCTTTATTTTATCCAAGGTGGGTATGAATGAAGGATTAATGCCAATTGAAATTTATCAATATTTCCTTGCCGTTTCAGTACTGACTATGGTCATTACGCCACTTATTATTACTTATTTACGTGCAATTACGAGTTTTACCCTACTGAAAGCTCCTATGCCAAAGCAATTGCGCCGCCGCCTAATACGCTCACAAATGAAGACTTTCAACCCTATAAGTACAGAAAAAGAATTGAAAGACCACATTATCGTTGTTGGCTATGGGTTTACGGGCATGAACCTTATCAGGGGCGCAAAAGCTGCAGAAATTCCTTATGTTATTGTAGAAATGAACCCACAAACCGTACAAGACCAGCTCAGAAAATCAGAACCTATTGTATATGGTGATGCTTCTAATGATGAGATTTTATTACATATCAATGCCGAGCAGGCTAAAGTTGCTGTTGTTACTATAGAAAATACAGAAGCTGCTTTCAACGTTGTAAAAAGTCTTAGAAGTGTCAATAAAGATTTGTTTATTATTGCTCGGGTAAAGAGAGCTATGCAAATACGCAAAATGATGGACAATGGTGCTGATGAAACCATTGCCGACGAATATGAGACAAGTCTTGAGGTCTTTACACAAACATTAGAACAATATCATATTCCTAAATTTCAGATTTATCAGTATGCAAACCATTTGCGCGAACCCGATGAAGAAGAGGTCTAAATCCATTAAATCTTTAAACTCTGACAAAGCTGCTTGCTTTGTCAGAGTTTTTTGTTTAATACCATGCCCCTTCAATAAGTACACGTTCGATTAAATCAGAACCAAAACTATAAGGCAGAAAAGCAAATGAAGGCATAGGCTTAGTGAGAATAAGCGAAGCGGGTTTTCCTTTGCGAATGCGTCCGTGCGTTTGGGTCATGCCCATAGCATAAGCAGAGTTTATAGTAGCAGCATTGAGTGCCTCTTCGGGGGTCATTTTCATTTTCAGACAAGCCAAAGAAAGCACAAAACTCATATTGCCCGAGGGCGAACTACCAGGATTATAGTCCGATGCTAATGCTACGGCTAATCCCGCATCAATCATATTACGAGCTGGCGCATAATCAATACCTAAGAAAAATGCCGTAGAAGGCAGTAAAGTTGGCATCGTTTTGCTCTCTGCAAGGAGCTTAATCTCTTCCTTTCCGACACATTCAAGATGATCTACACTAAGGGCATTTTGCTCGACGCCAATCTGCACACCGCCAGAAAAATCCAGTTCATTGGCATGAATCTTAGGAATAAGTCCATACTCATGCCCCTTTTTTAAAATAGCGCGAGTCTCGCTTACAGTAAAAAATCCTCTATCGCAAAAAACATCACAATATTCAGCAAGCCCCTCGGCAGCTACCTGAGGAATCATTTTTTCTAATATCAACTCAAGATACTCCTCACGGCTATAATTTTTGGGAAAAGCATGTGCGCCCAAAAAAGTAGCTTTTATAGGAATAGGAGAAATTTCTTTGAGTTTTTTTATCACTCGGAGCATTTTTAGCTCGTCCTCGAGCGTGAGTCCGTAACCACTTTTTATCTCAATAGCCCCCGTGCCCAAACCAATGACTTCAAAAAGCCTTGCCTGCGCTGACTCAAAAAGCGCCTCCTCAGAAGTGTTTTGCAAACGCTTTGCAGAATTGAGAATCCCGCCACCTCGCCGTGCAATTTCCTCATAAGAGAGACCATTAAGACGGTCTATAAATTCACTTTCACGGCTACCAGCATACACAATATGGGTATGCGAATCTACAAAAGTGGGAAAAACGATGCGCCCCGTCCCATCGATAAGCTCCCATTCGCCCTGCCCCAAGCGTTGCTTATCAAACTCTGCCATAGCACCAAAATCTGTAATTTTGCCACCTTCAATAAGCACGAAAGCCCCATCGATACGCTCAAGAGTCTTCATTGCAGCCCCTGATTTATAAGGTTTGTTATCATCTTCACCACAGAGAAGTAAAGATTGAATATGCTGAATACAGATATTTTTCATATAAAATTTTGCTTTTTAAGCACTAAGGCTTGTTTATCAATATATTTGTTAAGAAGTTATTGCCTGGCGTTTTCTAAGGCCTTCAAAATGGAAAGAGAAAGTACCTTGCCCATAGCAATTTTATAAAATTAGGTAATTCTTTGTTTTTTTCAATGCAAAAACGCATTTTTTGTATGAATCAAGAAGTCAAAACCTATTGCCTTACGATTTTGAGAAAGGGTCTGTGGGCTCGGTTTTGAAAACCATACAGCAGTTCAAGGGCGTACATCTTGCATCAGACTAACGACCTCAAATTACGGTTTGAATTTTAGTCTTGTTGCCCACTTTGTCCGTAACTTCGAGCTCGAGCTTACCCTTCATTAGGCTACCTTTGATTTCTGGTTCGGCGATAAGTAGTTTTTTCTTGGGGTCATACTTCATCATCAAAAACTTTCCATTGAGTGTAGCTCTATAGGTATCAATACCAGAACGCTTATCATAAATAATGCACTGCACACTACTCGGCGAGCGGCGCACAAAGCGCGCAATAGGAGGCTCTTCATCAGTCAAAAATTTAAAAGCACCTAAGGTGCGTGTGCTAAATTTAAATCCATCACTTTCCCACTTTCCGCCCTCATACAAAAGCCCCCCATAAGAGGTTACGGAATAGATACGTGTTTTGGGTTTCTTAGCTTCGGGAATATCTGTATCTTTAATTTTGATATTGATAGAAGTATGCAATGGTGTACTGATATGCCCAATGTAGTAATAATCATTTTGGCGGAAAGCCGTCAGATACCATACATCATATAGTGCATTACGCGGTATATATACATTGAACCAATCTGCGTAATAAGAAAAATCTTTTTGAGCAGGTACACTGATACAAAGAGGGAGCACAATTTTTTCATTATTGGGTAGATATACTGAATCTGGGAGTCCTTTGCGCAAATCCCAAATAAAAACAGTGCGTTGCCCCTCGGTATAAGCAGGTGCTACCTCCTGAGTACGCCACTCGATGTGAAATTTTGCAACGCCCGATGCGTTTTCGGTCTTATAACTCTCAATTTTGAGGGCATGCCCTACAATGCTCCAGCTATAAGAATCTTTGCCTTTGTGATAATAAGTTGTTTGCGGCGGGGCATCTTTTCCTATGATTTGACTTTGAATCATACTTTTGTTTCCTTTTGCGTCATAAATGATAATTTTTAGGTTATAGGTTTTTCCTGCTTCTACACGTATTCTACCTTTATTGATAGCGGTTTTATACAAGGCTAATTGATTGCCCTCTGCGATATAGAATTGCTGCATTCGCTTACCTTTGCGAATGTAATAATCGTAATCTATAAAAAGGTTGAGCATACGCCCTTTATGGAAAGGTACACGATCAACCTCACATTCCAAAATGATTGTATCGTTGAGAAAAACTTCGGTTTTCTGAATCCCGTATTTAAAATAGGAGCCGTCCATTCTATCATATACTAATCCAGCAATACCTATTTCACCTATGGCATGTATGGGTTGGGTGTTTTGATATACCCCCTCTATGAGCCGTAAGTTGTAAGTTTCTCTCTCGTGCTTACCCTCTACTCTGGCTTGTGGTGTGAGTGGTGCTACTGCCAAAAACTCAGCGATAGGGGGTATGCGGTCTTTAATTTCTGCAAATGGATATATCATCGGATTGATAGGTGCATCGCTGGCATCTCTAATTTCAAAATGCAGGTGCGGGCCGCCCGATGATCCACTATTACCAGAGAAGGCAATTTGCTCTCCTTTTCGGAAATAAAACTGCTTGGGCGTGAGGTATAAATCTACTTCAAAGCTTTCTCTTTGGTATTGAATTTTGCGGACGTACTCGGCTATTGGTTCAATAAAAGCATCGAGGTGGGCATACACAGTAGTTGTGCCGTTGGGGTGTTTGATATAAAGTGCGTGCCCGTAACCTACGGCTTGTACTTTTATCCTTGATACATAGCCTTCGGCGGCGGCATATACGGGTAGCCCCGTGCGCGAATCAGTGCGTATGTCTAATCCTCCGTGGAAGTGATTATTTCGGAGCTCGCCCATTGTGCCCGAGAGGCTATTTGCCTCTCCGGGTTTTATGGGAAATAGGTAATAGAGTTCGTTACTATTTTGAGCTATAGCCCAAATAGGTAGGCAGCCTATTATTACATTGCAAATAAGGCTATAAATAAGCCATAAAATTCGGTTAGCTTTCATTTTTTGTTTTGTAAATGTACGCATGCAAAGGACGTAAAGCTGGCGCAAAAAAGCAAGTTTTATATTGCCGAGCTTTATTACTTCAAAATTAGGGTTTTTCGATACGAAATACCTATTTTTGCAAGCGTTAATATTCGAGCCTAATTTTCTATTACCTACTTACATATCTCATGGCAGAGCAAAAGACTAAATACATATTCGTTACAGGAGGCGTTACCTCTTCATTGGGCAAAGGCATTATTGCAGCCTCTTTAGCCAAACTTTTACAGGCAAGGGGGTTATCCGTAACGATTCAAAAATTTGACCCTTATATCAACATTGACCCTGGTACGCTCAATCCTTACGAGCATGGCGAGTGTTATGTAACAGATGACGGTGCAGAAACGGATTTAGACTTAGGACATTACGAAAGATTTTTGAATATTCCTACTTCTCAAGCCAATAACGTCACTACGGGGCGCATCTATCACGAAGTCATTAGCCGCGAACGGCGCGGTGATTACTTAGGCAAAACCGTACAAGTAGTGCCTCATATCACTGACGAGATCAAGCGAAATATATTCTTGCTTGGTGAGAAAGGCGATTATGATATTGTGATTACCGAAATAGGTGGCTGTGTCGGCGACATTGAGTCTTTGCCTTTTATAGAAGCTGTTCGTCAGACGCGCCAAGAAATTGGCATTTCGAATGCACTTGTCATTCACCTTACGCTTGTGCCTTATTTGAGCAAAGCAGGCGAGCTCAAGACAAAGCCGACGCAGCACTCCGTGAAAGAATTAGCGCAGGAGGGCATTCAGCCCGATGTTTTAGTATGTCGCACGGAGCGGGAGCTTCCCAAGGATATCCGTCGTAAAATTTCTCTTTTTTGCAATGTAGATTTTGAGGCAGTCATCGAGGCTATAGATGCTGATTCTATTTACGATGTGCCGTTGCTTATGCGCCGTGAGCATCTCGATGATATTGTGCTTTCAAAACTCAAAATAGAAAATGACAAAGAGCCAAACCTAAATCAATGGAAACATTTTTTAGGCAAACTCAAGAACCCTACCGAAGAGGTTGATATTTGTATCGTAGGCAAATACATAGAATTACCCGATGCCTATAAATCTATTTCAGAATCTTTCGTACATGCAGCAGCAATGAGCGAATGCGAAGTGAATTTGCACTGGGTAAGTTCTGAATCGATTATAGATGAAACAAATTTAGCCAAAAAACTCGGCAATGCACATGGCATACTTGTAGCACCGGGATTTGGCGATAGGGGTATTGAAGGCAAAATCAAAGCAGTGCGTTATGCACGTGAGCAGGAAATTCCGTTTTTTGGTATTTGTTTGGGTATGCAATGCGCTGTTATTGAGTTTGCAAGAAATGTATTACAGTTAGAAGGTGCACACTCTTCAGAAATGCAAGCCGCTACACCTCACCCCGTAGTAGATTTAATGAAAACCCAAAAAGAGGTCATCAATATGGGCGGTACGATGCGCCTCGGTGCATATCCATGCACATTGAAAGAAGGCTCATTAGCTGCTCAAATTTATCAAAAACCATTGATTCATGAACGCCACCGCCATCGTTACGAATTTAATGAAGCCTATAGAGTGCAATTTGAAGAGGCTGGATTTACGGCTTCTGGTATCAATCCTGATTCCAAACTTGTTGAAATCATGGAGCTCAAAGCGCACCCCTTCTTTATCGGTACGCAATATCACCCCGAGCTTAAAAGTACGGTTATCAACCCGCACCCCATTTTTGTGGCTTTTGTGAATGCAGCTATTCAAAACAAAAAAAACCGTAAGTAAATTGCCTAAATATAGCAATACGCTTAGTAGCAACAAAAACGCAATATAGAAATCAGGGCATGTACATCAAAAAGGGAGTACGGCAACTTTGCTAAAATAGCCCAGAAACGACATTTCTTTTTCTGCGCCTGTAGTAACGAAGCTCCAGATTCGTTATAGATTTTCGAAGAGGGAGCTTCGGGCTACAGTTTTTGAAAACTGTTTTAGGGCTGAAACCACCTAAGCCGATTTGACGTACACCCGAAATTATCTAAATAGTATGCCTTTAAAAGCAGAGACCATGAAATCTTACTTGTTTTTTAGTTTTTACACCAGCTTACTGCTGCTTATTTTAAGTAGTTTTACAGCCTGCCAGCCTTCATTTACAAAGGGAACGCCTTACATACAAACTTACCTTTATTTTGGCTTATCCATTGGCAGTGAGCCCATAGCAGAATCTGATTGGAAAGCCTTTGCCGATTCTGTGATTGTACCTAAGTTTCCACATGGATTTACTATACTCCCCGGCGAGGGGCAGTGGCAGTACGAAAATGGAGAGTCTATGCGTGAGCAAAGCAAAATTGTTATGTTTTTATACACACCTAAAGAAAACAGAAATACTGATATTCAATACATTATAAAATCCTACTGCCGTACTTTTCAGCAAGAGGCAGTACTCAGAACAGATAAAAAAGTCTATGCTACTTTTGGTCGTGATGAGTAATGAAGTAGAAGTTAAAATACAAATTAGCACGCACCTAATTTTGAACCTCTTGCAGGGCATGCTCGTTATAGCTATGATAAATATTAGCTTAGCACAACAAAAAACTTATCGTAAAAAATGAACAAGAAGGATTACAATCACCGTAAAATTATTGCAAACCTATGCGCTTTTATGATGATTATTGCGCTCTCTTTTGGACTTAGCTCCTGCTCTGTAGAATATGAAGAAGAAGTATCCTTGATTGCCAACCCCATGCTTGGCAATGCAGAGACGGCAAGTTGGCAAATGCAAAGCCGTCAGGTCAATGGAGAGGAGCAAATCAAGGACTGCGAACGCAATAATTTGATCACTTTTTCTAATAATGAGCAATTTCAAGAGTTTTATGTCTGCGAAGGTTATGGCGTAAACTCCGATGTTTTGGGATTTTGGATTTATGATGTACCGACAAGAACCCTAATTTTGAGAAGAGATATTTATGGTATTTTTCAAGAACAGGCTTATGAAGTCATAAAGCTTTCAGATATATTGGTAGAATGGCGTTATTTTGGACAAGATTCTACTGAAATTTCACTGCAATATAGACGGATTTAAATCTTTTTTTGGGCTTGCGCAAACGCCAATAAAATATTGAGCTTAGTGAAAGCTTGCACCCTTTGAGTTCTATTTTTTTCCCCTACCTTTGGTTACTTTTTCAGCTACGGAGGTAATCAAGCCGCCAATAGCATTAAACAAATACTGCCACATACGTATAGAGGTACTTATAGATTCATTTTGAATGCTAAGCAGGGTTTTTTGCACGTGCTCGGGGTATGCCAAAAAGCGATTAGTTACATAAGAGGTTACGTCTCCACTGACTTTGATAACGCTCTGCAAAAGGACTTGCTGTGTGCCAATTTCGAGTGCTTTTTGTAGTAATGCGATTTGTGAGGGGTCGAGTTTAAGTTCTGGCAGTCGTTTAAATTCTAATATAGGATACTCGTTATTCCAAGTTTTGGGGTCTGGGATTTGCTGTTCGTCCTCGCTTTGTGCTTCTTTTTCTAACTCTTTAAAAATGCTGATAATGGAGTTGCTATACATCCTAATTCGTTCACACATAATTTGTTGCTCACGAAGTCGGGTTTGTATATCAGGGTTTTTGATATAAGCCATTGTATTATCAATCTCTTCGGTTTTGCGTATGGCGTATGCTTGAATTTCTTGAAAGGATTCTTTGCCACCATATACATTTTCAAAGAACTGAAAAACTTCCCTATCTTGTATCCTACCAGGAGGAAAAGAGGTGATGCTATAAGATACGAGTTTGTGCCTATACTCGGAAGCCAATGAATAAAGCGCATGCCGAATAGACTCATCATCAGCACACACTAAATCTTCTTTCACAATCACATTGATTTGAATGCTAAGAAGGTCTGCGGCAAGCCGTCCTAAATAATTCTTGGTATTAAGTGCCATAAGTCGAAAATGAGCCTACACAAAAGCCTTATGTAGATATAACGCCTCTATGCCTAAAGCTTGGATTGAGTAAATATTTTGATAACACAAAACAAAAGTTATGAGCCATTTGGCAGTTTGTAACTTACTTATTTTCAGTATATAATTAAGCCCTACTTACTGCCTTAGCATGCTTATTCTTTTTGGCTACGTTTGTATAGCTCTATGAGCGATATAATGGTTTGAATATTGGCATTGATAATTTCATGTCCTTTTTCTTCTTTGTGTGCATGGAAATTTCTCACCCATTCGTGGCTATCTTCGAGCATATCATTACTGATATAAGCCGTCACATCGCCAGCAATCAAATTGATGCGGCTGCTCATAACTTTAAAATCAGTATTGGCACGTGGCGTAATATCATCTTTAGCATTGACATCAAAATCGCCAACAATAGTTTTTATTTCAAGAGTGGTAAGATTTACAACCCCATCTTGAACGCGCTTAATAAAAGCGGGTAAGCCGCTGCTTTTCTCTTCTGACATAAGTTCTACTCAATTTAGGTAGCGTGAATTAAATAGTATAATTCCAAAAATAACCATTTTTTGTGAAAATCAAAACCAAAAGCAGTTTTTTTTATTTAATAAAGCTTTATAGGCTTGCTTAACTTTGCGTAAGTTTAAAACTTTATCAAAGTGGCGCAAAACTCAAAGTATAAAACAAATTTATTCATACAAAAACAAATACGATGGAATATAGACGTTTAGGAAAAGCAGGCGTGCAAGTAAGTGCACTCTCTTTTGGCTCTTGGCTTACTTTTGGCAATCAGATAGAAGCCAATATTGCGCGTGATTGTATGCGTGAGGCTTACGATGCGGGTGTTAATTTTTTTGATAATGCAGAGGTCTATGCACAAGGTGAATCCGAGCGTGTTATGGGCAAAATTTTGAAAGAAGAAGGCTGGTCAAGAGATACTTACCTTGTCTCAAGTAAAGTATTTTGGGGTGGCAAGCTACCCAATCAGCGGGGATTATCGCGCAAGCACGTCGTAGAAGCCTGCCACGCCGCACTTAAGCGATTCGAACTCGAATATTTAGATTTCTTTTTCTGCCACCGCCCCGACCGTCATACGCCTATAGAGGAAACCGTATGGACTATGCACAACCTTGTGCAACAAGGCAAAATTTTGTACTGGGGTACGTCCGAGTGGTCAGCCCAAGAAATTCAAGCCGCTATTGGATTTGCAAAAGCCAACCACCTCATACCGCCCACAATGGAACAGCCGCAGTATCACATGTTGCACCGAGAAAAAATGGAAAAAGAATACGATAGACTCTTCGAAGACGAGCAAATCGGCACTACAATCTGGTCGCCACTCGCCTCAGGCTTGCTCACTGGAAAGTATTTGGATAATCCTTCACTTGCAAACTCCCGCGCCGAACTTGCAGATAAAACCCCTGGTATGGAATGGCTTAAAGCACTCCTTGTAGGAGAAAAAGCGATGACTTACCAAGAAACAATTCGCAAACTCACTGCTATTGCCAAAGACCTCGACGCTACCATGGCACAGCTCGCTATTGCTTGGTGCTTGTGCAATCCTAATGTAAGCACTGCCATTACAGGGGCTTCAAAAGTAGAGCAAGTCAAAGAAAATATGAAAGCAATAGAAGTATTTCATAAACTCGACGAGGGCATAAAACAAGAAATAGAAAGCATTTTGGATAACAAACCCCAAGTTACTATTTTTTAAACGAGGGAAAAACTACTACTAGACAGACTCGCTTTAAAATCATTGTAGAACTAACAGTGCTATGGCAACTGTTAGTTCTTATTTACTTCTACGCCAGTTGTCGCAAATAATAGCTGTAGCTACTGCGGCATTTAATGACTCGGCTTTGCCAAAAGCGGGAATATGCAGACGGTGATGCACTGACCCTGCTTGTATAGGCGATATGCCATGCGATTCGCTACCTATCAAAATAGCCGCTTCGGAAGGAAAATCAAAATCATAGACGGATTTACCGTCGAGAAAAGTTCCGAGTATCGGAAAAGGATAATTTTGAAGGTAGGTAGTTATATCTTCGTAAAAAACAGGTACACGAAATACCGAACCCATAGAAGCTGCTACAACCTTAGGATTAAATACATCTACTGAATCCTCCGAGCAGATGATCTCTGTAATAGCATACCAATCTGCAATCCGAATAATCGTACCTAAATTGCCAGGGTCGCGTAGCGAATCTAAAATAAGGGCGTAGCCCTTTTGCTGTATTTTTTGATGCAAAGGCATACGCACTATCGCAAGCCCCGCTTTATTTGTTTTGAAAGTGCCACTTCGCAATAGCTCTTTTTCCGATACAATAGCTATATTTGTATCAAAGTTAGATGCGTAACTTTGGGCAAAGTCCGAAGTTGCATAAAGTTTTTCTATTTTAAAATCAGACTTACTCAGCTCTAAGAGTAGCTTTTCGCCCTCTACAATAAAAAGCCGTTCAGATTGTCTATATTTTTTCTGCTGCAAAGCGCGAATATGCTTGCGGTCTTGTTGGGTCATGGCTTCATTTTTTTAGATAGATTTATTGCGCAAAGCTTGTAACAATTATTTTTATAACAACACAATACAACAATAAAATACAAAAAATTTTATGAACAAAGAACTCAAAACGCTCGTCGAGTCAATTTGTAACAAGTACGAAAACTTGGGTGAAAATCCTATGCACTACCTCAAAGGCCTCCTCGAGGCAAAGCCCATTAACTATTGGGATTATGTAGAAATCGATACACTACTCTCGCTACAAAAGCCACGTACGGACTACAAAGATGAAGAAATTTTTATTATTTATCATCAAATTACGGAGCTTTACCTCAAGCTCATCTTACATGAAGTAAAACAAATTGTCGCAGAAGAAGAACCTACAAACTCACTTATTTTAGACAAAACACGGCGTATCAATCGCTATACTGAAATGCTTATCAACTCTTTTGATATTATGAAAGTCGGTATGAGCCATGAAGACTACAATAAATTTCGCATGACGCTTACACCTGCAAGTGGGTTTCAAAGTGCACAATTTCGATATATAGAATTATATTGCACGGAGCTACCCAATCTCATCAATGAAAAGGGAAAAACACGCATAAGCACAACCCCTACTACGGAGGAGTATTTTGAGCATATTTATTGGAAAGATGCGGGGCTTAACCGCCAAACGGGCAAAAAAACACTCACTTTGAGCCAATTTGAAGCCCGTTATTTAGATAGTTTTATCGCAGTTGCTGAGCAGGTCAAAGGCAAGACTTTCGAGCGTAAAATTTTATCTATGCCACTTTCAGAAGAGCTAAAAGCACTGCTTCGCCAGTTTGATTATCTTTATAATATCGCTTGGCCCATGACACATCTAAGTACTGCTCGGCATTATTTAGAAAGCAAAGACAGCGTAATAGCGGCTACAGGCGGTTCGGAATGGAAAAAATATTTACACCCTAAGTTTCAACAACGCAAATTTTTTCCAAGTCTTTGGACAGAAGCCGAGCGTGAAAGCTGGGCAAAAGAATACGAGTTGTAAACATAAATGATGCCTCATAGCAATGATGCTATTGGGAGTACGACAACTTTCCTAAAGTAGCCCAGCAATAAAATAACATTTCTCAAAGAAATATTATTTCTAAGCCCATTTTTCCATAGCGTGAGGTTTGCAAACCCCACGCTATGGAAAAATGTACAGTAGTATGAATGGAGTAGAAAAATAGGTAGTCTTAAAGATGTAATGCTCAAAGTCTTTCAAAACTAACAGTTCTCAAAGAACTGTTAGTTCTAAGCATTACTTGTTATACACTACCGAAAAATAAAGGGGATAATCTCTATTAGTATGGTGCTTATTTACGATTGTGTTTTCTATTTTTGTTGCTTTGCCCTCCTCCTTTGATTTTAGCTTTGGGTTTTGGTCTTTTATGCACGTATTTCTTTTTTTCGTGAAATGCACCTTTGTACTCGGGGTCTTCTCTTTGCTTACGCATATCCAAAGCACGTAGCATTTCTTGTTGTTCGACGAAAGGAGTGGGTTCGAGCGGCACTTCTTCGGGATAAGGAAGCACTGGAATCTCTTCTCTGATGAGCTGTTCGATGCTTTTGATAAGAGGATCTTCAGCAATATTAAAAAATGTAATGGCTTCGCCAAGTTGCTCGGCGCGCCCCGTGCGCCCAATACGGTGTACATAATCCTCTGACTGATGTGGCACATCGAAGTTAATCACTTGCGTAACCATACTAATATCAATGCCACGAGCGGCAATATCTGTAGTAACCAAGATACGAATATTCCCAGCTTTAAAATCCTTCATAGCATTGATACGTGCATTTTGGTCTTTGTTTGCATGAATGACTCGTACATCAGTATCCACTTTACGCACCAAAAACTTATAAATATTGTTTGCCGTAGTTTTAGTTTTGGCAAAAACCATGACCCTACTAAATTTTTCTTTGTCTTGGAGCAAATAAGCAAGGAGGTTTATTTTGCTTTTGATATTCGGAACGGCATAACGCATTTGCTTGACCGTAGTGGCGGCGGTTGCCTGCGGGCTAATTTCTATTCTTTCAGGGAATTTTAAAAACTCATCAGCAAGTGCGAGTACTTTAGCGGGCATGGTTGCCGAGAATAACATATTCTGTCGCTTTTTTGCGGGTACGATTTCTAAAATTCGTCGAATTTGGGGCATGAATCCCATATCCATCATTCTATCTGCTTCGTCCATCACCATCATTTGGATTTTACGGCTATCGATATAGCCTTGTTTGTATATATCCCAAAATCTCTGCGGTGTAGCTACGACAATATCTATACCTGCACTTATGGCTTCGCCTTGGGTGCGCACACTCGGACCTCCATAAAGGGCTACGCTTCTCAAATCTGTATAAATAGAAAACTTTTTAACCTCTTCTTGGATTTGCATCACCAACTCACGTGTAGGCGCAAGGATAAGTCCACGGGGTTGTGTACCTTGTGCGTATTTGATTTTCATAAGCATAGGCAATGCAAAAGCTGCGGTTTTGCCCGTACCAGTTTGTGCAATTCCGATAATATCGTGCCCCGCTAAGACCAGTGGAATTGCCTTTTTTTGAATGGGCGTAGGTGTGGTATAGCCCGCTTCTTCGATAGCGTTGAGAAGTTGCTTATTGAGTTTGAAATCTGAAAAGGTCATGAATATAGATTTAATGAATAGATAAGTAAACCCCACGGGTGTATGTCAAGTGGGCAAATCGACTTAGATAGCATCGGGAACTAACAGTTTTTTGAAAACTGTTAGTTCTTGATGCTTTTCCGAAGCTGGAGCTTCGGGCTACAGCTATAAATTTTAAAGTTCGTCGAGTTTTTCAAAGTACTCATTGACTTTTTGCTTGTAATATGGGCTTAGCGCAGGCGGAATAGTTTTGAGCAGTTCGACTTGTCGTTCTTTGAGCTTAAAATATTCTGAAAACTCACTTGGCGCTTTGCGTCTTTTTTGGTCTTTGACTTGCTCGGCTTCACGCTCTTTATCGAGTTCGCGCTCGCGTTCGGCTTTTTCAGACTCGAGCAATCGTGTCAGAATTTGCTGTTGGCGTTCTATAAGTTCTTGTGTAAGGCGTTTATTGACGAGGTCTTCTTCGGTTTTTTCCATTTCTTTGATGAGGTCTCCGTAGCTACCGCCGTCGCCTTCTTTTCCGCCGTCTTTGTTGCCTTTATCTTTACCTGCTTTTTCTAATGCTCTACGTATCATTTCTTGCTGTGCAGCGATTTTAGCTAAATCTTCGGACATTTTACGTCCTGATTTTCCTGATTTTTTGAGTTCGGAAATTTGTTCGTTCAAGGACTGCTGCATTTGTCCGAGGTTAGGTTTTCCTTTTGGCATATTGGACATTTGCTGTCCGGGCATAGCCATTCCCATTTGCTGTTGCATTTGATCCATTACGTCATCGAGCATCAGGGCGAGGTTATTCATAGAGGTCATGGCACGCTGCTGCTTACTGGCGGCGATATCAGGTCGGCGTTCTTTGATTTGAAAGGTTGCTTGCCCCATGTAGTCGTTCATATCAGTGAGTTCGCGCATAACAAAAGCCTCGAGTTGGAATACCCTTGAAGCGAGTGCACGCAAACTATCCTCTACGATTTTGGCATCGTCGGCGAGTTTGAGTTGTTTTTGGCTCAAATCAATAAAACGAGGGTCTCTTTGCTTTACTTCTCTAAAGCCACGCATTACGTCCTCTTGGTCGAAAGAGAGTGTGAGCAAATTTTCAAGGATTTGACGCAGGGTGTTATAGTCCTCCATCATTTGTTCCATTTGTGCACTTTGCATCATTTGCTGCATTTGCATAGCCATTTGCTTCATTTTTTCTCCTGCTTTTTGCTGCGATTCAGAGGCTTTTTGTGGCTGATTTTGCTCCATTTGCTCGGAGGCATCTTGCATATCTTGCTCGATGTCTTCTTGCTTTTCTTTCATATCGTCCATATCACGCGGCTTTTTCATGTCCTCGTTCATTTTATCAAGCTCTTCGAGCTGTTCTTTGATGTCCTCAAACTCTTTGTTTAGCTCTTCTTGCTTTTCTTTTGCATCTTGGCTATCAGTGGAGTTTTCATCGGATTTGTTATCCTGCTTTTGGTCTTTGCTGCTGTCCGACTCTTGATTTTCTTGGTCTGCCTCTTTAGCATTGCTATCGTCTTGCTTTGCCTCTTGCTCTTTGCTATCCTCGTCTTTGCCTTTGTCATTTTTGTCGTCTTTCGCCTTATTTTTATCGTCTTTTGCATCTTTGTTTTCTTCGGCGAGTTGTTCTTGCTTTTGCGCAAGTTCTTCGAGTTGTTTAGCGAGGTCTTCGAGTTTTTTATCAAATTGCAGTTGCTTAAACATCTCGAGGGCACGATCGAGTTCTTTCTCGAGGTTGTCTTCTTTCTTTTGTAATTTGTCTAATATTTCTTGGATATCCTCTGGCGGTGCATTTTCGTCGAGGAGTTCGTTGAGTTTTTCGTAAAGTGCTTTCATCTCGTCATCGAGCAGGTCGTCCATGAGTTTTTGCAACTGCTCTGCTTTTTCGGCAATGCGTTTTTCTTCCTCACTAAATCTTTCTTGCTTTTTGTTGAGGTTTTTGTTTTCAGACTGCATATTCTCGATTTCTTTTTTGAGCTTTTCGTGTTTTTTGAGTAGCTCTTCGAGTTGCTTTTTGTCCTCCCAAGTGAGTTCTTTTTTGCCTTTGAGTTTATCTTGCATTTTTTGAATTTCAGACTGCAAATCTTTCGCTTCTTCGTGGGCTTTATCAATTTGCTTTTCTGTATTTTCACTGCTCTGTTTTACCTCTTCTCTTAGTGCTTTTTTAGAGGGGACTTCGAAAGCATACATACCCGTACGGCTACTTTTACTACCGTTTACGCCGTCGTTATCCCAAACTTCGACAAAGTATTCGAGTTTATCACCCGGCTGTAAATTCAATTCTTTTACATCGAGTTGGTGGAAGTACTGCTGATTAATAGCCGCTTTATTATGGGGAAGTGCAACGGTTTTATACTGCGGGTTTTTATCTTTATTACCCTCTTTAAAAATGCGGTATTTGAGTTGTAACTTTGAAATACCATAGTCATCAGAAGCTGTTCCGCCGACTACCACATAGTCGTAAAGTACGGAATCTTGCATTTGGCTGAGCGTAACTTTAGGGTGTGCATCAGGGATAACTTGCATAAAATATGCAATTTTTTCTTTGTTATCGCTATATTTGTTTGTAAGTTTTATTTCGTAAGGCGTGGACTGCATGGCTCTTTTTTCGGCTTCAAAAAGTCCGTCTCCAGCATTTTTAGCCTCAATAATAATGGTTTCGGGTTCTTGCAGGCTAATTTGCATACTTTCGGTTTCTCTTGTTTTGAGATTCCAAAGCACTTTTGTACCTGCGGGTACGGTAAGATTACCTGTATTTTCCAAACGTTCATCTTTCTTGCCTGTATAAGCAGGGTAAGAGAGATAAATATTGAAATTACTCAAATTAGGACGCTCGAGTACGCTTACCTTTTTTTCAGAAGAGTGAAAACCAGCTGCTTCAAAAGAAAACTTAAAGTCTCGCTGTACGTTTTTGAAATCATAAGCAAAAAGTCCTTCGTCGTTTTTGAGGAGTTTGATGCGTCTTCCATTTTCTGTAAAGAGAAAAATCTCGGCAGGGATACTTTCGCCCTCAAGGCTAAGCCTTAGGTTAAAGTCTTCGTTTTTGAATGCCGTCATTTCGCTATTTTGTATGGCAAAAGAAAAAGGCATGGTAGGTTCGAAAGATTCATTATAACGAATCAGTCTCGTTGTACTCTCTACAAAAAGATTTGGAATAATAAGTGCCAACAAACCAATTCCGATAAGAGGGAAAATCAAAAAACGCAAATATTTACGGTTTTTCTTATAATCAATCGCTTGGGTAAAGCGCACGTGAGATATTTGAGAAGTTTTTTGATTCAGACCCGCACGCACCAAGTCTGATTGATGACTTTGCGCCAGTTCTTGTAATTGCAAAATATTGAGCAGGCGGTCGCTCACTTCGGGGAAAAAACTCCCGATGCGCTTAGCAGCTTCGCTGTTGCTAATTTGCTTTTTCTCATCAAGAAGATGGTAAGCAGGGCGCAGCACCCAATATAAAAGCGAAAAAGCACTCACACTTAAAAAGCCATAGAAGAGTACGGCGCGTAAAGCAGAGTTAAAGTTGCCGAAGTATTCCAACATATTGACTAAGGCAAAAGCTGTAAGAAAGGTCGATACTGCCAAAAGGCTACCTTTTATGATTTGGTTTTTATAGTGTTTGCGCTTATAAGCACGCAACTCCTCGAGCACAGGATTAGAATCTTTTTGAGGCTGCATATATTTATATAAAACGTTTAGTTTTGGATTTTTTTCAAACTTCAAATCTTTGTCCGAGCAAAGAATATGAAAGAATATGAACAACTAACATCAAACTAACTTTTTTCGTTTGATAATTGCTAAAAAATTAGTTCTTTTGATTTTGAGAATCCGTAATTTACAAAAAATAATTGTAACCTGCTTTTTATGTCATTATTTTCTAATCCAGACCATATTCCACTTGCTGAACGCATGCGTCCACAAAATCTTAGCGATATGATAGGTCAGTCGCATCTTTGTGGTGAAAAAGGTGTTATTTCACGTATGATAGCGCAGGGGAAAGTAAGTTCGATGATACTTTGGGGCTCTCCTGGTGTGGGAAAAACAACTTTAGCACGCCTTATTGGCAATACACTTGAGCGTCCTTTTTTTACGCTTAGTGCCATCAGCTCGGGTGTAAAGGAGTTGCGCGAACTGATTCGGCAAGCTCGCGCTCGCAGCGGTAGCCTACTTTTTATCGATGAGATTCATCGTTTTAACAAAGGGCAGCAAGATGCACTGCTTGCTGCTGTAGAGGAAGGAGTAATTACGCTTATCGGCGCAACGACAGAAAATCCCTCTTTTGAAGTAGTCTCTGCATTGCTTTCACGCTGCCAAGTTTATACACTTAAACCCTTAGCAACTTCGGACTTAGAGCAACTTTTAGTAAAAGCCGTAGCCCAAGATAGCTATTTACAAGAAAAAGAGGTTGTGATAGCAGAAACCGATGCCTTGCTTCGTCTCAGCGGTGGCGATGCGCGCAAAATGCTGAATCTTTTAGAAATGGCCGTGTATGCAAGCGAGCCGCCCGTAAAGATTACGAATATACTGGTACAAGAGATAGCCCAGCAAAAAAGTTTGCGTTATGATAAAAAAGGAGAGCAACATTATGACATTATATCAGCATTTATCAAATCTTTGCGCGGTAGCGACCCCAATGCAGCACTTTATTGGTTGGCACGTATGATTGAAGCAGGCGAAGAGCCTAAGTTTATTGCACGTCGAATGCTGATTTTAGCATCTGAAGATATTGGCAATGCCAATCCAACGGCTCTTCCATTAGCAGTAAGCTGTTTTCAAGCAGTAAATTTTATCGGATTCCCAGAAGCGCGGATTACCCTTGCCCAAACAGCAGTATATTTAGCCTGCTCGCCCAAAAGTAATGCTTCTTATGTGGGTATCAACAAAGCCCAAGCACTCGTCAGAGAAACAGGTGATGCAGAAGTACCGCTACATTTGCGCAACGCACCTACAAAACTTATGAAAAACCAAGGCTATGGCAAAAACTACGCTTATGCACATAATTATGAAGATAATTTTGCGCTACAAAACTTTATGCCTGAGTCGCTTAGCGGTACAAAATTGTATGAACCAGGAGATAACCCCAGAGAAGCAGAGTTCAGAAAACGATTACAAAAACTATGGACAGAGTTTTATGAATACTGATATTGCTTATCTTATGCGGGTGTACGCCAAGTTAGTAAATTGGCTTAGATAGTTTCAGAAATAACATTTCTTTAAGAAATGTCGTATCTTTCCTTCTGTTTATCAGGGATTTAGCTTTGGAGAAAGAAGAATACATCTTTAAAATAATCCTTTTTTATCAAAACCCAGCCGATTTCTTACACGTTATTTACATCACTACTCTTTTTTAACGTTTTACCGCCTGAAGTTAGTTCCAATCTGCTTTCTTTTTTTTGATTTTTCTTACATCTGCAATTAGGGGGGTACTCAATTTTTACCCCCCTAATTTCTGCTTCTATTTGTTGTACTTTTCATAGAAAAGTCCGTAATATCTACTATGATAATACGGACTTTTATAAAAGTTTTACTCTTTCTTAATACGATGCTTAAAATGCTTTTTTAATAAGAATAAAAAATCATAAACAGTAGGCAAATTAACAGGTGCATCACTTTGCTTACTTGT
Source organism: Bernardetiaceae bacterium (assembly GCA_020832465.1). GTDB lineage: Bacteria > Bacteroidota > Bacteroidia > Cytophagales > Bernardetiaceae > JAFIER01. The sequence goes on along the minus strand of JAFIER010000039.1, from coordinate 24,969 downwards.
TGCTACGAAATACAAGATATTATCAAACAATTCTTCGATTCTCTCTTTGCTATAAGAATCATATATGTGCCCGTAATCTTCGAAAATATCATCATTACAATTTGAAGGAGACATAACATTAAAGTTTAAATAATTGAGTCACAAGTGGTGTCTCCTTCATAAAATAAAGAAAGCGGACTCGCACCGCTACTCTTGCAACTCAAATTTCTTTTGATAGCTTTATTTTCAAAAAGGAGACAAGCAAATGTACATAAATACCTATAAAAAAGCAAATAAAACAGCTATAATTTGCTATGATTTATTGGTACACCAAGCTTTTCAAAAATTTCGTTTAATCTTTTAGGGGTCATATTGCTTTCGTGACGTACATATAAACCTCTTTCTTTGAGCCATTTATTAAGCGTTACTGTTGAGACTCCGTATAATTCGGCAAGTTGAGATTTGTTCATTTTTTACAAATTTATTTAAATTGAGGGTTTAAAATTTTTTTTGAAAAAAAACAGTTTAGACTTTTTGAAAGATTTGTAAAGACTTTTTACTCTTTTTAAAAAGAATTTTGTTTTTATAAAACGTTCAAAATCAATATCAAGTTCCTTCCCTTTTATTCTTGTTTTTTTGTATCTTTGTGCTAATGCAAATGTAATTATGCTATTATGTAGTCTTTCAACCACCCCTGCCCCTCCTTAAAAAGGAGGGGAGTTCAGGGATTGCACTATTCCTATAATCAACAAAAATATGCCACTTAGCCATCACTTAAAAAAATGTACACGCTTTGCCATAAATATTACACTAAGGACAAGGATTATTTTGTAAGATGTGTTATTTCTGGTTTTTCATCACATAAAAAAACTCCACTACCTGAACCAGATAGTGGAGTTTGATAAATTTTGTCGCTTTCTTCATCCAAAATTTATTTTAAATATCAAAAGCATATTCGCTTTTTGCTAATGTAATATTAGCAATTTCACGTCGTGTATCTCTCATATTGATAGGGTCGATTTTTGTAAATCTTTTAAGCCCCATGAGCATCACACGCATCTCGTCGCTTGTGGCAAAGCTCGATATAGCCTCACGTCCTTTTGTAGCCAAAATTTCTACAGCATAGTTGAGGTAGAGACGGCTCATTTCAATTTGTCCACGGCAAGCCTCTTCACCACGCACGCCTACGAGTTTTTCGGTGCGCAAAATGGTAGATTCTGCTACGTAAGTCTCGATAATCATATCGGCAATAGCCATTAAGATTTCTTGCTCGTCATTGATATTTTCTTTGAAAGTCAATGCAGCTTTACCAAGCGTCATCAATACTGCTTTTTTCATATTCTTGAGTACTGCTTTTTCTTTGGCAAAGAACTCAGAATCATCAGGAGTTTCAAAAGAAGGCACACCCATAAGCTCTTCTCCAACGGCTTTTGCGTGCTCAAAAATATCAAGTTCACCTTTGATGCTACGGCGCAAAAGCATACCCACTAAAAGCATGCGGTTGATTTCGTTCGTACCTTCATAAATACGTGAAATACGTGCATCTCTATAAGCGCGTTCCATAGGTGCATCAGCCGAGAAGCCCATACCGCCATAAATCTGAACGCCTTCGTCCACTACATAGTCTAATACCTCAGAACCGTGAACTTTCAAAATAGCAGCTTCGATAGCAAACTGCTCAATACCTTTGAGCTTTGCTTCGGCATCCTCCATGCCTTTAGCTTTCAAATCTTTTACTTTATTATCTACGTCCTCGCCTGCACGGTAGCAAGCCGATTCAATAGCGTAAGTACGGGCAGACATTTGGGCTAATTTGTACTTAATAGCACCAAAATTACCAATAGACTGTCCGAACTGCTTGCGCTCGTTAGCATATTGTGCAGCTTGTGAAATGACATACTTACAGCCACCAATCACACCAGCACCAAGCTTTAAGCGTCCGATATTGAGAATATTTACGGCAATTTTAAAGCCTTCACCACGCCCTGCAAGCATATTTTCTACTGGTACGGGCGTTTCGTTGAAGAATACTTGACGAGTAGAAGAGCCTTTGATACCCATTTTCTTCTCTTCTTCGTTCATTGTAATATTGCCAAAACCTTTCTCTACGATGAAGGCAGTAAGGTTTTTATCGTCTTCAATACGAGCAAAAACAATAAAAATATCTGCAAAACCAGCATTCGTTATCCACATTTTTTGTCCTGTGATGTGGTAAGTTTTTCCGTCGGCAGAGAGCACTGCTTTGGTTTTGCCAGAGTTAGCATCAGAACCCGCATCTGGTTCGGTAAGGCAGTAAGAAGCTTTGTATTCGCCAGTAGCGAGTTTAGGCAAATATTTTTGCTTTTGCTCTTCTGTGCCATAATACAAAATAGGCAAAGTGCCGATACCTGTCTGTGCGCCAAATGCTGTACAAAACGAACCGCCTGCACCGATAACATCTGCCAAAAGCATAGAAGTGTTGAAGTTCATACCTAACCCACCGTACTCTTCAGGTACGGATACGCCGAGCATTCCAAGCTCGCCTGCTTTGTCTAAAAGCGACTCCATGAAGCCCTCTTCGAGTGCGTCCATACGATCTGCGTGTGGGTGAACTTCGCGATCTACAAAAGTACGGCTCGAGTCAGCCATCATACGCTGCTCCTCCGAAAACTCCTCAGGGGTGAAAATATCCGATGCTTCTGATTCGCGAATCAAAAACTCACCTCCTTTGAGGGCTTCTCTGTTTCTTTCAATAGTTTCCATCTTGTTTTATGTTTTGATTTTGAAAATTAAGTGTTTTAACTCTTTTTTTATGATGCTTGCATACTATTTAGGTATGAAAAAAAGCGAAAATATCGCCACATTTAGACTACCTACGATTTCAACTTCTTACTTCAAACTTTTGAAATAAATATTGTTATGCTTGCATACTATAAACACAAACATAGATAAAAAGTTTCTAAACTTCAAAATATTAGCAAAAAAAAATTAGTTTTTTTCTGAATACCGTATAAAAGTGAGGTTTACAGCATTTTTTTATACATAACTGTTGGTCATTTTATTTGAGCATGAGCTTGCTTGGCTGTACGCCAAGTTGGTAAATCGGCTTAAATAGTTTCAGAACTAACAGTTTTTGAAAAACTGTTAGTTCTTGATGATTAATGTCGTTTCTGGGGTTAATTTAACAAAGCTGTCGTACACCCGCTTGCTTTTACGTACAGTCGACTAAAAAAAATCTTTTTTTTTTGCAACCTTTTTCGGAGAGGCTCGTTCATATTGGTATTGTTATGATATTGTTTTAATATCAATTTTTATTTTTTATTTTAAACTGAAAATGGTCATGGAAAAAAATTATCAGCCGGGTTCGGCTTATCCAATGCTTGGTGCTTGTGTAGTAGCTATTGCAATCGCAATTTTAGGCATTCCTTTTGACTTGCCTTTGCTCACGGTTATTTCGCTTATCGTTTTGATTGTTATTGTAGCGGGCTTTTTTATTGTGAACCCCAACAACTCTAAAGTGCTTACGCTTTTTGGCAAGTATGTGGGCACTGTCAAAGAGAATGGATTTTATTGGGCAAACCCATTTTATCTTAAAAAGACTTACTCTTTGCGTGCGCACAACTTTGATAGTGAGCGATTGAAAGTAAATGACAAACAAGGTAATCCGATTATGATTAGTGTAATTTTGGTTTGGCAGGTGCGCGATACATACAAAGCGGCCTTTGAGGTTGATAATTATAGAGAATTTGTAAAAGTGCAGAGCGATGCTGCAGTGCGCAAGTTGGCAGGTGCTTACTCTTATGATAATTTTGAAGACGATGCTGAGATTACACTTCGTGCGGGTACAGCCGAGGTGAATCAGCATCTTGAGCGCGAGCTAAGTGAGCGCATGGAATTAGCTGGAATTCATGTGATTGAAGCACGGATTGGCTATTTGGCTTATGCTACGGAGATTGCCAGTGCTATGCTTCGCCGCCAGCAGGCTACGGCTATCATTGCTGCCCGTCATAAAATTGTAGAGGGGGCTGTGGGTATGGTTGAAATGGCACTTGAGCAGCTTTCGCGAAAGCATATTGTAGAACTTGACGAGGAGCGCAAAGCCGCTATGGTAAGCAATCTTATGGTTGTGCTCTGCTCGGATAAGGAGGTTTCTCCAGTAGTGAATTCAGGTACATTGCATCATTAGCATTTCGGGTGTTTTTATTTCAACTTTGACAAAGTTTCAAACTTTGTCAAAGTTAATCTTTGTTGTTACTCATAAAATCAAACTAAAACAAAACTAAGTTATGCCAAAAAAAAAATCTTTTGCCTTGCGGCTCAATGCCGAGCTTATGCAAGCCCTTGAGAAGTGGGCAGCCGATGAGTTTCGCAGTACAAACGGACAGATAGAGTGGATAGTTCATCAGGCGCTCAAAGAAGCGGGGCGGCTACCGAAGCCCTCGCAAAAGAAACCTGATGATAATGAAGGATTAGATAAGCAAGAAGATAGTGCGTTGTAATATTATATGAGCCTACCTACTTTTTCAAATTTTTCAAAAACAGATTTTGTATGCGGTGCATCAGCGAGCTCTTTGCTGAGGTCTTGCCCTGCCCAGTGCTGATAGTGCTTTCCATTTTTCCATAATCTTGAATGGGTTACATCGTATATGATACCTTCACATGCGCACCAAATTTCGGGTCTGTCTTGTCCGTTGCGCAGCGCAAGTTGATTTTTTGTATAGGTTGGTAGTTTTGAGTTTTGAGTTTTATTTTGTTCTATAGGCATGAGTTTTATTCAATATTTAGCGTTTCACAAGCTCTACGCGCTGCATCTTGTTGTGCCTTTTTTTTGCTAAGTCCATTTCCACTCGATACAGTATCTCCGTTGATACGCAACTGCACACAAAATTCATATTTATTATTTCCTTCTTCTTGTTTTTGTATATTGAACTCCAAATCGTGGTTAAACTTTTGTGCCCATTCAATGAGTTTGCTTTTGTAGTTCGAGTCATTGGCTACGACTTCATCGATATCAAAGTGTCGTAATAAAAGTTTTTTGATAATAAATTTTTGGCAAAAGTTATACCCTCTATCTAAATATACAGCACCTATAAAAGCCTCCATAGCATCGCCATACATGGCTTTAGCAAGGGGGCCGTTTCTTCTATTTTTATCGTAGGCTAATATTTCTTCTAAACCAATTTGTTTGGCAAGATCGTTTAGCGAGTCTCTGCTTACAATGCGTGAGCGCACACTTGTAAGAAATCCTTCATTTTTATAAGGATACTTTTTAAACAAAAAATCAGCCACTACTGTACCTAATACAGCATCGCCGAGGTATTCGAGTCTTTCATTGCATTCTCTAAATCCGAATTGGTTTTTTTTAGCGATAGAGGCGTGCCTCATTGCGAGTTCGTACACTTGTAAGTTTAGCGGTCTGGCGCCTAAGATTTGGCGCACGGCTATGAAAAGTGCTTTATCTTCGGGTTTAGTATATCTTTTGAAAAAACTCAAGCAATAACGTAATATAAAGACAAGTTGAGCAGTCATTTTTTGCGTTGAGTGTAAATTATAATTACAAAAAAAGCAAAAAAAAACGAACTACCAAAGAAAATGGTGTTATTATTTTTGGTAGTCCGTTGCTATTTTTTCAAATACAATATAGTTTTTGCGCTTACTGCTGTCTAATATGCTCTTTTAGCAGTCTGATAAATGCCACTTTAATAAGTAAGTAATGACTTCATACGCGCCTCTACTTCTGCTTTGAGCTTGGGCAAATCTGAAGGTTTTAGCCCCTCGGTTTTGATAGGTTCTGAAAAAATAATATCGACGCGTCCTGGTTGCATACGCCAAGTACCACGTGGAAGGATACGTCTTGTACCTAATACTACGGTCGGTACGATAGGCTTACCCGCTTTGATAGCGAGAAGAAAAGCACCATCATGAAAGGGGAGTAGGGGGGCCTCACTGCGGTTCATTGTACCTTCGGGAAATATAAGCACATTGATCTTCTTATCGAGCTTTTGCTTGATACGTATAATGCTTTCTATACGACTTCGCATGCTACTGCGGTCTACAGTAACGCCTATATATTTAAAAATAAAACCAAACATAGGCATTTTCAGAATTTCTTGTTTACCTAATGCCCTAAACTGCTCGGGAATAGCAAGAGTAAGGGCTGGAGAATCCATATAGGAGTTGTGATTGGCAATAAAAACCTGTGCTTCATTGCGATCAACTAAATTTTTATTAAAACTTTTGACACGAATACCACTGAGCGCAAGGAGCATGAAACCCCAAAAACGCATAAAATAAAAAGCAATCCTACCGCCTTTTTTTTCATTTATCATAATCGGTAGAATAATAAAAGGCAGGCAAAGTGCCATAAGCCAAAAAAAATTGAAAAGCGTCCAAAGTGCATACAAGGCTTGTGCAATAGATTGCAAATAATAATGCGGAAGGCTACCGTATTCAACGGTACTATTAGTAGCACTAGACTGCTGATAATAATACGTTTTTTCTGAATACATAGACATAACTGAAGGTTAATCAATACATAGTAAAGGTAAAAAAATAAACGGCTAGCAATTAGATATAAAGTGCCATACTACTAGACATTTTCCCTCCAAAAATAACATTTCTTTGAGCATTGCGTAGGGTTTGCAAACCCCACGCTATGCAAACAAAAATGTATAGTAGTATGATAAAGTACATAAAAATTGGTTAATGATAAGTCTAAATAAAAAAATTATATAACCACTACTACTTTATCCTATCCACAAAACGTAAAACCTATACGTAGTGTTGCACTTAGGTATAACTTGGATTAGTATCAAATACAAAACCACCACTAAGCAGAAATACCGCTAAATTTTGATAATTAAAAAAAAGGAGTTTTGTTATAAAAAACTTCTAAAATCAATCAAAAAATATCTTAATTTAACAGCACTTATACTAAAATTTAAACTGCTATACCTCCGATGGGTGTACGTCAAGTTGGTAAAACGACTTAGATAATTTCAGAAATAACATTTCGAGAAATGTTATTTCTGGGCACATTTAGCAACGCCGTCTTATACCCCTTGCGATTGCAAATGTAGTAAATCTATTTGATATAACCAATAATGGAAAAGAAGTAACCTTTGAAAAACAAATTGTAACTGCCTAAGCCTGCGCCTCTACAATGGCAATTTCTGCGGGGGTGAGTTGGTAGATTTGATAAACTATTTGGTCAATTTCACCTTTTAAATAGGCTGTTTTTTTCAAATAATTTTGTGCTTCGGTGCGCTTTTCTTCAAAAATACTGACCCACTCAAACTCTTTTTTTGCAGAAATAGGACTTTTAGCCTTCTTCATCTCATTAGTAAAATCAGCCCATTCTAATTCATACCAGTGCTCCAATTTGCGAGAAGCTTTTGTCAAACCAAACTGCGAACGCAAAACCTGCAAAAATTGACGATTCAATACTGCCAAACTTTTATGAGAGGCTAATAATATTTCTACCCGCGACGAAAGTTCCTCGATAATCTCCGCTGATATATCAAGTGGAATGGGGAGGGCTTTTACGTAGCTTGGATAAACTACTATAAATCCACCATAAGTGTTTTTATAGTAAAACTGCATTAAACGACTATTCAAAAGACTCAAGAGAAACTTCAAATCTTTACGTCCCTTCGTCTTATATTGTTTGTGTCTGACAGGCAAATCCGCTTTTGATATGATTAAGATTGCACCATGAGAAGTATATAAACCTTCATTATCATAAGTAGCTAAAAGACCTATTAAGCCCGAATTACCGCGTACAATAACTTTAGGACTATCAAATAGCTCCTTAAACTTGGGTGAGCGCATGCGTGAAAAATTGCTGTCGTAGTCAAGATAATGCTCAATTTCAGGATAACAGTAAGGTCCAGTAATTCTCGATTTTGGGATTGCCGAACCTTCAATATAGGGTTTATGCCCCTCTTCTCTTTCGGTTTTTAGTATATCAAACTTGCTATGTCCACTAATCAATTTACCTTCAATTCGCTGTTCCTTGCCGTGAATTTCAGCGCCCGTAGAGACGTAAAATAATTCGCCGAGCTGTGTACCGCAATGTTTAATTTTTTGTAGTACATCGAAGCTATCATCGAGCTTTTCGGTGCGAAACATAAAGTTTTCTGTCTGCCAATATTTTTTTATCGCAATTTGATGACTTACAAAAAACTCATCTTCGTTTTTTTCATTTTTACGGTGATGCTTAATCTCGACATTTTGAAACATATTCTGTTTTTTGAAAACCACAGGGATACACGTCGGTACGGTGGCATCAGTAAAAACCTTGACTTTATGCAAATCTGTAATCGCACGAAGCGAATGATTTTTTAGAATATACTCCCGTAGGGGTGTAGCAAAAGATTGATTGAGCATGCCATAAGGCACAATAAAAGAGAGCACTCCTTCAGGCAGCAGCATATTAAAACCTCGCTCAAAAAAAGGTATGAACAAATCCCACTTACCTTGTAAAAGTTTGTAAGTCTCTGATTTGTTAAAATACTGACGCATAGCAAAATTCATATTATTGGCACTCACATACGGCGGATTTCCAATCACAACGGAAAAACCTGAATTTTCGCTTGTAAAAACTTGAGGAAACTCAGCCTTCCAATCAAAAGCACGAGGGTCTATCTCGGGGTCATCGACAAGGGAGTTACCGATTTTGATGTTATCGGAAAACAAACCGCTTTTTTTATATAAATTTTCTCTACACAATTCTACCGCATCAGCATCTAAATCTACACCAAAAAGATTATGCAAAACAATATAATGAGCTGCATTTTGAAAGGTTGGATAATTTGTATTGTAAAGTTTTTTTAGATAATCAAAACAAGCCAATAAAAATACACCGTCGCCACAGCAGGCATCTAAAATACGTATATTTTGCAAAGTGCGAAATCGCTCTGACGAGTTCGCCAGCAATAAATCTATCGTTACCTTTGCCATAAAACTCGCCACCTCTTCGGTACTATAAAACACACCCTCTTCTTTACGCTTACTTGCTTCTAAGCTACTTGGATATTGTTTTTTTATTTCCATAAGCTATCTTTTTATTTTACCTCAAAAACTGCCTAAGCCTGCGCCTCTACAATGGCAATTTCTGCGGGGGTGAGTTGGTAGAGTGCGTAGATAGCATAGTCGACTTCTTGCTCGGTTTCATGAATTGCTTTCTCCAGGTCTCGTAATTTCTGCTTTTCGCTCTCAAAATCTTCTACCCACTCGAGTTTTTGTTTGACACGAAAACGAACCTGTTTTTTTTCTAACTCTTTTTGGAACTTCGCCCAATCTAATTTATACCAATTCTTGAGCTTGCGACTTGGTTTTTCTATATCAAATTCTGCCAATACTACTTTCAAAAATGTACTCTTAGCTTTTATCCAGCTCGATGACCATGTTTGCAATGCCTTGATTTTCTCTTCAAAATAAGCTTTTTTACCTTCTTTCAATACAGGCACGGGCACTTGTATCATCTTGTTGTAATCTAACTTATTACGACCTTTACGGTGTGGGTCGCCGTAGGCTACAAATTTTAACCGTTTAAAAAACTCAAATAATTTAGAGTTCAGAAAAGCACACAAAAACCAATCTGCTTGTGCAATAATATAACCCGAATTATTCGTATAATAGCCCTCTGTATCGTAGTAAAAATAATGATTCAGAGCCGTGTGTATATACATAAGTTTGGGCTGCTCGAATCTTTCGTAGTAACTGATTGTATCCTGCAACTCAAACCAATTATAACTACCAGGTTTGCGACCATTCGTTTGATAACGGTTTTCCTTGGGTTCTAAATCTTCACGAAATTGGAGGAGATATTTTTTTATAACGGGATAACGCTCTATATCTGTACCTCGCCTTGTGAAAATAAGAAAATACTCCTTAGCATTCTCGATATGCCATTTTTTGATGTCTATACCGTGAAGATAGGGCTTGATAAGTTCGGCACTCCGCGCGTCTTTGCGAATGAGCTCTTCTCTTGTTTTGCGGTCAATGATAAAAGCCTTATTTAAGCCTGTCTTAACTCCATAATGTATGCTATCATTAGTGTACTCTTTTAAAGATACAATTTTGAGCACATCGCTGCTCAGCGTTTTTTCACTCTGTATTTTGTGCAAAATAAGTTGTTGCTGCCTATCGGTAAGAATCCACTCGCTATCTTGCAAAAGGGATTTATCAATGATATACTTCTCCTCCAAATATTTAGCAAACTTCTCGATGCCCTCGATAGCAATCAATTCTTTGGTTACGGGATAGTACTCAAAGTCTTTATTACTTTTACGGTTGTAAAGTGTGATAATTTGAGGTTCGGTAGCGGCATCTTCGAATACAGGAAGCTCAAAAAAATCTACGACGTGCAAAATTTCATACGGCTTGAGCAACTGGCGAAGTTTGAAACCGTATTTTGTTTTGAACCATTTGTTCGGTGTGATATAACCCAAAATTCCATCTGCGAGTAGGAGTTCTAAGCCCCGCGCATAAAAATACACATACAAATCCGCCACACCGCTATATACATTAGGATAGCGGTCTTTGAAGTAAACTTTCATCTTTTCTGCCAATCGCTCCTGTCTCACATACGGCGGATTTCCAATCACAACGGAAAATCCTGAATTTTCGCTTGTAAAAACTTGAGGAAACTCAGCCTTCCAATCAAAAGCACGAGGTTCTATCTCGGTGTCATCGACGAGGGAGTTGCCGATTTTGATGTTATCGGAAAGATTATTGAGTTTCTGGCGCATCTGGGCAGTCTTGAGCCAAAGCGAAAGTTTGGTAATAGAGACGCTTTCCATATTCAAATCCACGCCAAAAACATTGTTTTCCAACACTTTATGTACGGTAGGTTTTTCGTCTTTAGGCTTTTCGAGGCGCGGCTGTGGGGCTTCGAAAATATTGCCGAGTTCGATTTTGGTTTTCCATTCTTTTCTACCAAAAGTCTCGGGGTCAATGCCCATTTTGATGCTATCAATCCAGTCGTACTCGTAAGTAAAAAAGCTCAAGACTTGGTTTAAGAATGCCCCTGAACCGCAAGCGGGGTCGAGGACGTAGAGTTTGGCAATCCACTTTTCGTAGGCTTGTATGCGCTCGAGTAGCGTTTGTTTTTGGTCTTCATCGTCCCAGTCAATGTCTTTGATTTCGATTTGCAATGCCTCTTTTTGTGCTTGGCAAAGCTTTCCGACGGTTTCATCGACCATATATTGGGTAACGTAAATGGGCGTATAAAAAATGCCGTCTTCTTTGCGTTTACCAGCATTTTTGGGCTGGTTTCCCGCTTTAATAGCTTCCAAATCTTCGAGCAATTCCTGCTTTTTCTGCTCCAAATCGCTCAAACTATGCTCAAAAATATGACCGAGTACGTTGATGTCAATTTCAGTATCAAAGTCGTATTTCGTGAGCCAAAGGCAGTTATTTTCCAATACCTCATCGCTAATTTTGAGGTTTTCTAAAACTTCGTCTTGGGCAAAAAGACCGCCATTGTAGCCATAAATATCGTATTTGCGACTTTTAAAGCCCCGATTGATAAGTCTAAAATGGCGTTTAAATGCTGTGTAAAGGGTTGTAATTTCGCCTTCTTCGAGCCTTCTTTTCCACTCCTCGATAACGGTCGGGATAAGGTTGGGTGGGAGTAGGTTTTTGTCTGATGCAAAACACATGAAAATAATGCGGTCGATGATTCTCTGCGTTTTTTCAAAAAGCATGAGTTTATCGTATTGCAGGTTATACTGTGCAATGTTGAGATACAACATATCCTTAAACCCTTGATAATCATTATAAAACTCGAGGGTAAGCTCTTCTTCACGCACGATAGATTCTTTTTTCATTTCCACAGGCACATCGGCGAGCAGATTATCGGCATGCAAGATGGTATAAAAAAGTGCGAAGCGTTCGAGGCTCATATCAAACAAATCAAACTCGATATGTTCGTAGGCATTATCTACATAAAACCAAAGTTCTTGAAAATTGGAGGTGATGACATAGCGGCAGTTGGGGTGCTGATATTTGTAGCCAAAAGCCTGCGGCTCGACCATTTTGAGTACCTTCGTGCGTGTATCTTTGAGTTCAATCACGGCTAATGCCTGCTCCTCACGTATGACTGCGCCATCTACTCTTCGCGCATCATTGGGGTTCTTGAGCTCTGTGATGAGGTTGTGTGGCGTTTGTGGAAAAAGCGTATAACCTAATACATCAACAAACAAATCCTTCAAAAAGCCTTCTTGATATTGCTGTTCTTTGGCTTTAAGGATATTCTGCTGCCGCTCTTCGGTCATAAAATTTTCTTTAAAACGCTCATACGCCTCCTCGAGCTTTTCAGTACTTTGTTTTTTTGTGAATCGTTGAATTATACTTTTTTGAAATAATGCCATAACCGTTTTTGAGTTTTAAAGCTTACTTGTACCATTGTGCCAAAAATACAGAAATCTATTCATTATCCTAATTTTTAGACAAATTTAGTAAAGATTTTCAGACTATTCTGCATTTTAGAAATAGGAGTTAGGATTTATTCAAAAAAGGGTTGAAAATCCCTTTTTTAGACTTTTTTTGCTGTTATAGCAAGCTATTTCTATGACAGCAGTACGGTCAGTCGTAAATAACTTTAAATAGATTTGGAATTTAAATCTTTTTTGTTATTTTTGTATCTTATAACTACTTATGCAAAAAATATGGTATCCAATCAAACGATTATCGGTGTATTTTTTGTTGTAATATAAAATGCGTTTTAGGCTTGCATAAGCTATCTATGGTAAAATATTTGCAACTGCTACATATAGCGCACAAATAAAACTCGATGCAAGCAAGCATTACAATCCGAAGAATAATCCTTATTTATCCTAATACCTAATAACATACAGAGAACTATGCTAAATAAATATTTTTGCTTTTTGATATTGAGCTTGAGCTTACTTTTTTTGGTTCAAAGCGTTGATGCTTATCCACCTAAATATACAGATTACCGACCGGATTATCGCAAATGGAAGGATAATTATATTTTAGATAAGATTGAATACACTGACTCGCGTACTATATTTTTCTTTCGTTTTGTAGCAGAATATTTGAGCGGTACGGCAAGTTTTTATGGACCTGGTGCTGAGTTTGCTTGGCTTTTAAAAAATAAAGACAATCCTTCACAGGTTTTTGATTTGATAGAAATCAAAAATATTCGTAAAAATGGGAATATGCTAAAGCCTACACTCAATAGCAATACATCGGAGACCTATAGTTCAACACGTGGAGATGTTTTTACTTGTGAGGTACATTTTGCCACACTTCCCGCTATTGTTACGCACGCTGATTTGATTGAAGGCAGGGGTAAGGAGCGCGACGAGAATCATTTTAACTGTTTTAATATCCGACTTAAAACATTTGAAAGCGATGACTTAGGGACGGTAGGCGATATGCGTCAGATTATTGAGCAGTTTGAAGAGACAAATCGTGTGCCTGCCAGCAATGCGGGCATTATTCCAAATAGTGAGATTGCCGAGGTTGAAGAGTCGCCTACAGAAGATGTATTGGACATAGACCCTGAGTTAGGTGCTGATGCAGAGTTTGCACGTAAATTTGTGGAGTTGCTCAACGAATTTAGGGCTGAGGAGTGTTACTGTGGCGGTCGTTATTTTCCGCCTGCGCCACCGATAGAATGGTCTGAAGATGTTGCCATGGCGAGTAAATCGCTTGTTATGGTATTGAAAGAAAAAGATGCAATGACTTCTGATACAGATGGCAAAGGGCATTTTAAAAGATTAGAAAAGCGAAAGCTAAAGCCTAATATAGCACACGAAAATATCTCCTATAGGTTTGAAACCATAGAAGAGGCATTTAATGGTTGGAAACGAGTACCACCACAATGCATGCGTATGCGAGACCCTCGCATCAAAAAAGTAGGAGCAGCCACTTTAGGCAAATATTGGTCACTTTTAATGATTTCTGAATAAAAATAAATGACTTCAAATTCTAAACAAAGATTTGGTTTGATAGGCTACCCGCTTACTCATTCCTTTTCTAAGCAATACTTTAGCGAAAAGTTTGAAAAAGAAAATTTAGTAGCGCATAGCTATGAACTTTTTGAATGGAAAAACCTCGATAATTTTCGCAATTTTTGGGACGAAAATCCTGATATTAAGGGTTTAAATGTTACGATTCCCTATAAAGAAAAAATCATGCCTCACCTCGATGAGCTTGCCGAAACCGCTAAAAAAGTTGGTGCAGTCAATGTCATAGTTAGGGATAAAGAGGGCAGAAGCATAGGGCACAACTCAGACTATTGGGGCTTTGAGCAATCGCTCAAAAATGCACTTGATGAACCCATAGAAAACTACCACGCCTTGCTTTTAGGCACAGGCGGCGCCGCAAGAGCCGTTGCTGCTGTATTGAAAGCACATGAGGCTACTTTTCACGTTGTCTCGAGAAGTCCTAAAACGTTTCTTTCGCAAAAGTGCCTATCCTATGCCAAATTGCAGTACCTCGATATCAACTCTTATAATTTGATTATCAATACTACGCCATTAGGTACTTATCCACAGATAGAGGCTGCACCTTCTATACCTTATCATAGGCTCAAATCCATGCACTTTTTATACGATCTTGTGTATAACCCCGAAAAAACACTTTTTCTCACAAAAGGAGAAAATCAAGGGGCGCAAATCAAAAATGGACGTGAAATGCTCGAGTTGCAAGCAGAACGCTCTTGGCAGATTTGGAACGAACAAGTATAGCAACAAGATATACACCCTTGCTTATTTACATAAAGCAATTAATCTTTTGATATGAAGTCTTAGAGGTTAGAAATGACATTGCTACCAAAAATGTTATTTCTAATCGCTACTAACTTGAAATAATTTAGTCTTAATGTTTTATTATGATAGCACTTATTCAGAAAGTAAGCCGTGCAAAAGTTTCTATAGAAGCTACACCACCTATTCAATCTGAAATTGCAGATGGACTACTCGTTTTGCTTGGCATTACGCATACTGATACACAAAAAGATATCGATTGGCTTGCCCCAAAAATTGTAAATCTTAGAATTTTTGAAGACGAGCAAAATAAAATGAACAGAAGCCTCAAAGATATAAATGGTGAAATTATGCTCGTCAGTCAGTTTACGCTTCATGCCAATACAAAAAAAGGCAATAGACCCTCTTTTATGCAAGCAGCAAAGCCCCAGTATGCCCAAAAACTCTATGAAAATATGAAAATTGCACTTAATAAAATCATAGAAAAACCTATACAAACGGGAGAATTTGGTGCAATGATGCAAGTAAGCCTACAAAACGAAGGTCCTGTTACGATAATCATAGATACCGAAAAATATCTAAGATAAAAATGTACAATAAGAGGTCAGAAATCCAGTTATTTTTTCTACAACTACTTACCCCACATACAGATAATTTGCTATTATGAAGAATATTATATCCAATAAGAAGTTGAGCGATTCTGAAGTGGAAAAATATGAAAACTTGATGGCTTATCTGCAAAAGCAGGCTAAATGTTTTGGTTTACCAAGCGATTTTGAGCTCGATGTATTTTTACACGATTTAGCCAACTGGCTAACAGATTATAAGCAACTTTCGCTCTACCGTTTCATAGCTCCTAATTTAATGGCTATTTGTTATAGCCCTAATAACCAATCTATATTGTCATTGAATCCTTGGAAAAAAGAAAACTTTTTTGTCATTTATTTCAGTATCAAAGAGAGTGTGTTATTATGGGAAATCTTTCTTTATACAGGTGAACCAAGCTCGAGAGAATTAGAAATAAGCGATACACTTGTACGTCCGGCACACTTAAGTAAGGCACTTGAGCCTGATATTATCAACTACATAGAGAGCTATATTACGCATATTTTTATTGATACCTACTGGAATCCCTTTGTTATGCCGGCGGGACGTTATGCTGAGGCTACAAATCCTTTTTTGCGTAACTATCTCTATACGCACGCCGAAAATCACGTTACATTAGCCTTATTAGGGATTTCTGTCATACGCAAGTTGCCTAATGAACTTATAACTGATAATCAGCAGACTTTTTATTTGTGGCTTACGGAGAATTTCGCCCGAATTATTGCTTTTGATGCCTATAATAGGCTTTCTTTAGAAGCAGATTTGCCTACTGAAAATTTAGAAATTTGTGAAGAAATGGGCAGAGATAGAATTAAAACAGGCGATTTTGAGTTTCTAACACAAATAGATAACGACAGGCTTTATAGAGAGCTAATCACTGCTTTGCAGGAGCAAGATCCTAAAAAAAGAATACGGGAAGTGGCAAGACTCAATCAAACGCAAAAAAATAAAAATGAAAATGATAGTTATTTTGCCCAAAGATTACTCAAATCCTTGAGTTAAGTACTTATTAGGGTGCAACTCAAGTGGGGCGATTGACTTAGGTAGCTTCAAAACTAACAGATTTTCGCAAACCGTTAGTTCTAATTCTTATACAAACAAAAATGGGTGCATTTTTTGGTAGTGTATAACAAGTAATGCTTAGAACTAACAGTTCTTTGAGAACTGTTAGTTTTGAAAGACTTTGAGCATTACATCTTTAAGACTACCCATTTTTTATCTAATTTTTTTCTCAGGTGCGTATTTTAAATTTTATGCAAATCAAACATTATATCAAAAGTACTAAATGGGTACAAAGATTTTGGTTTAGCAACCAATGGCAGTTGCATCAAAATAATGCCTTCAATCTTGCCAATAGCGATTTGATGCAAAATAGTACGATTGTATGCCAAGGAATCAACAACAAAATTATATCAGAGGGTGGGCTTAATATTCAAAGTTGGAAGTGCCAAGTGCAAGGCAATCAAAATCAAATTTATTTGGGTAAAATTAGCTTTATCAAGAGCGGTAGTCTGAAAATTAAAGGTGCGAATAACGAAATTCATATTGACCAAGATGTAGGTTTACAAAATGTAGAGATAGAAATCAAAGCCAATGATTGTCAAATCTTTATTGGCAGTTTTTCAAGGCTCAAAAATAGCCTACTGTTGATAGAAGACAATAAGGGTTGCATACGCATAGGCGATAAAAACACAACAGAAGGCGTTGAGTTTGCCGTTACGGAAGTGGGTTCGCAGATTCAAACAGGTTTAGATTGTATGTTTTCAAACGAAATTACATTGCGCACGGGCGATTCGCATGCCATTTACGACCGCACAACTCATGAGCGTATCAATAAAGCTAAAAATATTCTCATCAGCGACCACGTATGGATAGGTGCAAAAGCTACCCTATTAAAGGGTACGCAAATCAATGAAGGAAGTATCGTCGCTACGGGAAGTATTGCCAGCGGAACTTTTCCTTCGCAAAGCATTATAGCAGGAATTCCAGCTAAAGTTATCAAAGAAAATATCTACTGGACAAGAGAAAGGTAACAAAATCTTAAAACTTACGTTTAACATAGACCCTACTACTAGACATTCGCTAGCCAGCAATAACATTTCTCAAAGAAATGTTATTGCTAAGCCCATTTTTCCATAGCATGGGCTTTGCAAACCCCACGCTATGGAAAAATGTACAGTGGTATATCAACAGAGACAAAAAACTTGAACTTTAATAAGAATATGCAATACAAAGATTATTATAAAATATTGGGGGTAAAGAAAAAAGCCTCAGCAGAAGAAATCAAACGCGCTTACCGCGAACTCGCTAAAAAATACCACCCAGACCGAAATCCTGATGATTTTATTGCTGAAAAACGATTTAAGGATATTTCAGAAGCATACGATGTGCTCTCTGACCCCAAAAAAAGACAAAAATATGACTTTATAGATAGCAATAACAATTGGAAAAAAGTACGGGATTTTGTCGACCCCGAAGCGGGCAAACGTGGGTTTAACCCGCGTGATTTTGAATTTAAGGATATTTTGGGCGAACGTTTTTCGGATATTTTTCAAAATATTGCTGATAAAGTCAAGGATAATCCTATCACAAGAGGTGCAAGAGAAGCTGTATCTAATCGTGTAAGTGGAAATAAAAGCAGTGCCAAAACAGACAGAGAGTTATATATTTCGCTATCAGAAGCATACAAAGGCACAAGTCGTATTATAGAGGCTGATGACAAAAGGCTTAGGCTTAAAATTAAGCCCGGCATCAAAGAAGGTCAAATTCTAAAACTCAAAACCGATAATAATGAGCTTTTTTTGCAAATTCATATAGACCCACACCATCAATTTAAAAGAGAAGGTGATGATTTGCATACACATGCAAAAGTATCCCTATATAAAGCACTATTGGGCGGTAAAATAGAGGTTGAAACCATAGATGGAGGCAAAATCTCTTTTCCCATAAAGTCTGAAACTGCTAACGGGCGTATTTTTAAAATCCCTAATAAAGGTATGCCTAATTATGAAAATCCTAATTTGCAGGGAGATTTATTCGTTAAAATAGAAGTAGAGCTCCCTACAAAGCTATCTGACAAAGAGAGAAAACTCTTCGAAGAGTTGGCCCGTGAAAGAGAATAAAAATTGATACACTCACTTCCACTCAGTTTTAGCACTAACAGTTCGGCCAGAACTATTAGTGCTAAAATATTGCTGACAATACCTACACAAAAACCTCTGTAAACTCAAACTTACTGCCATCAAAAAGTCCTTTATCGCTGAGTTTGAGCGAAGGAATAACGAGCAGTGCCATAAAAGAAAGTGTCATAAAAGGTGCGTGTAGGCTTGCGCCTAATGCTGTTTTGGCAAATTTATCTATCTCACAGTAACGGGCAGCGACCCATTCACCACTTTGGTCAGACATTAAACCCGCAATGGGAAGAGGTAAAATTTTTTCTTCAGTTTCGCTCACCGCAGCGACCCCACCCTTAGCTTCAATAAGCAAATTAACGGCTCTTGTCAAATCTTCATCATTCGTACCGATGGCAATGATATTATGCGAATCGTGCGCTACTGTTGAGGCTATTGCACCTTTCTTGAGCCCAAAACCGTGAATAAAAGCCAAAGCGGGCACAGCATCACTATCATAACGATTGATAACAGCGATTTTGAGCAAATCGCGAGATATATCGCTGATGGCTTCGCCACCCTCCGAAATTTTAGCCGTAGTTGTAAAAGATTCAGTAATAAGCTCACCTTCTAAGGCTTTTATAACTTGTATATTTTCTGTTTTTGCTTTGAGGCTAAAGTCTTCTAATTTTTTGGGTCTTAGCTCAAATTTATTTTTGATAGCAATATCTATCGAAGGCATGTGCACTTGTGCGTTCGCGAATACAGCCTCTCCGCGTATATAAGTTGTAGTAACATCAAAATCTCGGAGGTCTTCGACAATAATAAAATCTGCATCATCGCCCTCTCGAAGTTGCCCTACGGAGAGTCCGTAATGTCTGATGGGATTAAGGCAGGCTGCTTTAAGCAGTTTATATAAATCATAGCCCGCAGCTACCCCTCTAGCGACGAGCTTATTGATATGCCCAAGCAGCAGGTCATCGGGGTGTTTATCATCAGAACAAAACATGATTTCGTTTTCGTAGTGTTTGATTAGCGGTATGAGTGCTTTAAAATTTTTAGCAGCGCTACCCTCTCTAATCAAAATTTTCATACCTGCTGCAAGTTTGGATACAGCCTCCTCTTCGGTAAAGCATTCGTGGTCGGTATAAATACCCGCATCGGCATACTTTTGTACTTTTTCCCCCTGCAAACCAGGCGCATGTCCATCGACAGTTTTGCGACGGCTCAAGGCTGCTTTGATTTTTGACATAACCTCGGCTTCACGTTTCAAAACAGCCGGATAGTTCATCATCTCTGAAAGATAGCGAATGCGATCATCATCGAGCAGAGCTTCTATATCTTCCAAGGGAAGGATTGCACCAGAGGTCTCAAAAGGTGTTGCAGGTACGCAAGAGGGAGCGCCAAAGAAAAAATGAAACGGTACTTGCTCGGCATTAGAAAGCATATAATCAACACCTGATTTACCCAAAACATTGGCTATTTCGTGCGGATCAGAGACCGTCGCTACAGTGCCGTGCCTTACGGCTAATTTTGCAAACTCCAAAGGTACAAGCATCGAACTCTCTACGTGAACATGTGCATCTATAAAGCCCGGTAAGGCATAATCTTTGCAGTCCTCTACATCGGCAGTTTCAATACGGACAATTTTTCCCTGCTCTATAAAAATAGCCGAAGGAATTATTCTCTTTTCTGCAATATTTACTACATTTGTTCGTATTACCATAAAGCGATTGGGTTTTAATTTCTGTGTGAAATCTTGGCTTATTTTTTTGAAAAATAAGATTTTACGAGAACTAAATCTAAAAGCAATCTATTCCCTTTTTTTATTTTCAAACAAATATAGCAATAATTTTAAGATATGAAAGTCAAAGTCAGAGCCTTATTTCTTATATTCGTTACGGGCATGCTGCTAAGCCTCGCCTCATGCGTACATGCACCTAAGCAAGCATGGACTCCTAATAACAGCAAAGGTAAAATGGCACGTAAAAAAAATCCAAAGCCAAAAGATGACAAACCTGTTATGAGCCGTAAAGTTTGGTAAGATTTCTGTAATTGAATCGAAGGATTATGATTACACAAAAGCATAAACATAAGTCAGCATAAAAGACTTACTTGCCTATGCACAATAGTGGATTGTAATTGAAATCTTTTTTGCTTATCTAAAAATCAAAAAAATTATGCGACAAATCCGAAAGTATTTGCTTGTCCTATTGGCTGTGCTCTTTGTTTCAGTAACCATTAGTAGCTGCGTATATGCACCTAAGCAACCTTGGACACCAAAACATAAAAGTCATACCAAAGCAAGAGACAAAAAATAGGCTGCGTATTCTATATTTTTTTACAAATAAAAACTACCATGAGTATAAACAAAAGAATCGCTCGTTATTTTTGTATGGTAATGATTATTTTGTTGCCGAGCTTTCACCTAACGAGTTGCAGTCCTTCAAAACCTAAATACAAAAACAAAAAAATCAAAAGAGGAGGGCGAATCCCCTGCCCAGTAAAAGATTGCTAATAAAGTCAGAGCTTAGAAATAACATTTCTCAAAGAGGTAGTCTTAAAGATGTAATGCTCAAAGTCTTTCAAAACTAACAGTTCTCAAAGAACTGTTAGTTCTAAGCATTACTTGTTATACACTACCCTCAAAGAAATGTTATTTCTATATGGAGATTTTAGCACTAACTAACAGCCCTGCCAGAACTGTTTGTTAGTGCTAATTTTTTTTATAACATCAGCTAAAATTCACTTTCAGATACAACTCTTCGAGGCTTAGCTCACAGCCTTTAACCTTGACAGCTTCTTCCAACAGATTGGCATAATGTACGACCCACTCACCCGCTTGGTTTTTATCATAGCTAATGGCTTCCACTTTTTCGCTATCCAAAAGCAAATACTGCTGCAAAGAGGAAATCTGGAAGTAGCATTTCATTTTCTCTCCCCTATCGCGTTCGGCGGTGCTGGGAGACATGACCTCGATAATAACCGTAGGATTCAGAAGTACATCGAGCCCTCGCTGCTTTTCGGTATCGAGCGCTGGCTCGTCGCAAAAAATCATTAAATCGGGATAGACATAGCGGTCGCAATCCACAAGTTTGAGAAGCGCATCGCTGGAATACATTTCACAACCTGCGGCATCTATACAGCTAATAAGCAAACGATTTAGATTCCAAATGATGCGATTATGCGCCAAGCTCGCCCCTGCCATACTCACAATTTCACCTTCGTAATACTCACTTTTGTGCTCGGCTTGAGCCTCCCGCTCGAGATAGGCTGTAGCAGATAATAAAGTTTTGGTAGGCATAAGTTTTTGAAAATTTTGATTTTTTAGATAACAGTTTTTTGTGCTGGCAAAGTTTCAGTTTTTGTTAGATATAACGCCTCACCGTGACTCACTCAAAATTTTATCATAGACTTTTTCGAGTCGTTTGAGATAATTTTTTCAGTTAAAACATTGATAGTTTGATAAGAAAACTTTAGCTTTGTGAATTATTGTTAGTTTGTAGCCACAAAATTATAATTTATGAACATCTTAGGAAAACTTTGGAAAAGTTCACCTGAACAAGTCTTTAGAAGCGTAAGAAGAAGACTTTTTACTCCTCCTAAAAACGAACAAGAATTTGCAGAATGGCTTACAATTGAAAGAGGTATAGCAAAAGGCATTACCTTATTTGTTAATCCAGACAAGTTTGAAGGGTGGCAGGATATGCTATCAGGCACTTACGATGAGTTTTTATTTGATGCTATTGCTCCTTTATCGAATTGGAAGAATAAAACAATATGGGATGTCGGTGCTCACTTTGGTTTTAACAGTCTGGTATTTGCCAAAATTGTAGGAGGAGACCAAGGAAAAGTAATTGCTTTTGAGCCTAATACACATAACATTGAACATTTTAAAAAGCATCAAAAGCGTAATAAAATGCAACATATTATGCTCTTTGATAAAGCATTAGGTGCAACAAATGGACTAGTTTCTTTTATGATAAGCGATGATGTAGAGGGTAGTAAAAGTACAGGTAGTCATATCAAAGGTGTTTTACCCTCCCAAGAAGACGAGGCTTATATTACATTCATTGAAGAGCGAGTCGAAGTTGTAAAAGCTGACGATTTGATTGATAGTCAAACAGTACCTATTCCTGATTTGATTAAGTTAGATGTAGAGGGCGCTGAAGCTGATGTTCTAAGAGGAGCATATCAACTACTCCAGGAGCACAAGCCTGTATTACTCATTGAAGTGCATCATATAGAAGCTATGCACGATGTATTAAGAATATTATTACCTCTGAAATATGAGACCCAAATTATAGAACGAGCGAGCCTTTCGCGCTGTTTTATTATTGCAAAATAAAAAAACATGTTTAAAACCCCTATTTTATTACTACTCTTTAATCGTCCTGAGACAAGTGTACAGGTAGTGCAACATGTCGCAAAAGTTAAACCTGCTCAGATTTATATTGCTACTGACGGTCCGCGGTTACACAAAAGCAAAGAGCTTGAACTTTGTCAAAAAACAATTGCTACTGTTTTGGATAGCATTACTTGGAGTTGTGAAGTAAAAACGCTTTTCAGGACCGAAAATTTGGGCTGTCAGCAAGCAGTAAGCCAAGCCATTACTTGGTTTTTTTCACAGGTTGAAGAGGGCATTATTTTAGAAGATGACGTTATTGCAGGGGAAAGTTTCTTTAGTTATTGTGAAGAATTGCTGATAAGGTATCGTAATAGCCCTGAAGTAATGGAAATTAGTGGATTTAATCACCGTGATTTTAAAGACAAATACACCTACTATTTTTCTCATTATAATCGTATATGGGGATGGGCAACTTGGCGCAGAGCTTGGCAAAAGTTTGATTTTGATATGCAAGGTGCGGATACTTTTGAGGGTAAGCATATATTCAAAAATCAAATAGAAAAAAAATTTTGGACTGATGCTCATAGAAATATAAAAACAGGTGAAATAAACTCTTGGGCATACCGATGGAAATATAGCATTTGGAAAAATAAGGGTGTAGCTATTGTGCCTAATAAAAGCCTAACCTATAACATTGGTTTTTCGGAAGCAGCTACGCATACAGAGGAGAAACCTAATTTTATCAAAATCAATCATTTTAGAACAATAACAGAAATTAAACACCCTAAGAAAATAATAGTCAGCCGAAGTAAAGATTTGCGTACTTTTTATGAAGTTTATCTTTTTTTAGACACTTGGCAGTTAAAATTGCGTTATCAAATTACAAGTAGAATCCCACAGCCTCTAAAAATACAAGTCAAAAAAATAATTACACGCATCAAAAAAATATTTTCTAAATAAATACACCTACTCAAAAAATGCGCATAGCCTTCTTTACACATTATACAGACCTCTATGGTGCAAATCGTTCGATGCTTTCGCCTATTGCCGAATTACAAAGGCAAAATCTTGAAGTAACTGTGATATTGCCCAACTCTGATGCCATTTTTGAAAAAGAGCTACAAGAATTGGGAGTACCTTTTCTCGTTACAGAGTTTTATATGGCGATGCAAAATCGCTGGTACTCGAGGCTAATGCTTAAAGTTCCGTTTCAATATTATCATTATCAAAAAGAGGCACATTATCAAAAAGAAAAAAATAAGCAGGCTTTTGAGTTTTTATTCCAAAAGCTTAGTAAAAATCCACCCGATATTATCTATACGAATAGCGCGGTTATGGATTTGGGGTACGACTTAGCAAAAGCCTTGGACATTGCTCATGTTTGGCATTTGCGTGAACTGTGTAAAGAAGATTATAATTTAACGCTACCCTTCAAAAATGACGAAGAGTATTATCAAAAAATGGCAAATACGCCTATCTGCCCTGCTATGAGCCAATATATAGCCAATCATTATACATCAAAAAATGCAGCGATAAAAACTCAGGTTGTATATGACGGGATTGCTACCGAAGAATTATTTGAAAGCCTCAAACAAAAATCTCAAAAGAAAATGCCTTTTCAAAATAGCAAAATTTTTGCTATTGTAGGATTGATTCAAGAAAAAAAAGGACAGCATATTGCTATAAAGGCAATGGCTACAGTAACCCAAAAATACCCCGATGCCCAGCTTTGGATTGTAGGTGATGGCAATGTGCTAACAATAGAAAAACTGATTCGCCAACTTGGACTCGAGAAACAAATCAAATTATGGGGAAAAATTGATAAGGTTTTTGATAAGATTTATTTGCAAAGCGATGCGACGCTTATGTGTTCCGAAGCCGAAGCCATGGGACGAGTTACGGTAGAAAGCATGGCCGCAATGCGCCCCCTTATCGGACGCAATACCGCAGGGACTGCCGAGCTTATCGCCGACGGCAGAGGTTTTGTGTATGACGGCAGCTCCGAAGACCTCGCACGTCAAATGATATTTTTGATAGAAAATTCAACAATTATACCACCTATTTGTGAAAAAGCACAAAAGTGGGTAGCGCAAAATTTTACTGTAGAAGCCTATAGCCAGCGTATGTATGAAATTTTTAAATCGGTTAGAGGTCTAAATTAAAGATTATTAGGTTTAGGAATTAGAAATAACATTTCTCAGAGAAA